>NZ_VWWG01000261.1:0-5692 GCF_011753085.1 Burkholderia sp. Tr-862 | reverse complement strand
CTGTCGCCGACGGCGAGCGACGATGCGGCGGTGCCGGCGCCGCGCCATACGTTCTCCGATGCGCTCGCGCGGCTCTTCCTCGGCTATGCGATGCCGGAAGGCGCGGCACCCGTCGGCGCGTGGCTGCCGATCGAGGCGGCCACCGGCAGCGAGGCCGAACTGCTCGGCCGGCTCGCGCGCTTTACCGACGATCTCGACGGCTTCGCGCGACGGCTCGCCAGCGCGCATACGCCGCGCGCATGGAGCGAACTGTTCGCCGACACCCTCGCGCGCTTCTTCGATTCCGGCGCCGCGTATGCCGATGCGCTCGCGGGCGTGCGCGACGCGCTCGACGCGATGCTCGCCGCGATGACGGAAGGCGCGCCCGACGAGGCCTTGCCCGCGGCCGTCGTGCGCGCGGGGCTGACAGCCGCGCTCGACGATCCGGCGCGCGGCGGGGTGCCGTGGGGCGGCGTCACGTTCTCGTCGCTGACGAGCTTGCGCGGCTTGCCGTACCGCGTCGTGTGCCTGCTCGGCATGGACGACGGCGTGCTGCCGAGCCTCGCGCGCGCGGACGAGTTCGACCTGATGGCCGTCCTGCCGAAGCTCGGCGATCGCCAGCGCCGCGACGACGAGCGCAACCTGTTTCTCGACCTGCTGCTCGCCGCGCGCGACCGGCTGCTGATTGCCTATACGGGGCGAAGCATTCGCGACAACGCGCCGTTGCCGCCCGCGGCGCTCGTCGACGAACTGCTCGATCATCTCGCGCTCGTCACGGCCGGCGCGGACACCGCGCCGGGCGCGGTCGATGCCGCGCGGCGCGCGTTCATCGTCGAGCATCCGCTGCAACCGTTCGCGGCCGAGTATTTCCGGCCCGGCAGCGAACTGGCTTCGTACGACGCCGAGCGCGCGACGCTCGCGTCGCTGCTGGCGGCCGAAGCCGCGCGCGACGCGACGCGCGAGCAGCCGTTCTTCGCGCAGCCGCTGCCGGCCGAGCCGGTCGAGCCCGTTGCATTCAACGAATTCGAACGTTTCTGGCGGCATCCGGCACGCGCGCTGCTGCGTGCGCGGCTCGGCATCGTATTGTCCGACGCGCAGGCCGAACTGCTCGACACGGAGCCGTTCGCACTCGACTTCGCCGGCAGCGACGCGCTCGCCGAGCGCGTGCTGCCGCTCCTGATCGAATCGGATGAAGGCGGCGTTCACGATCATGCGCTGCGCATCGCGGACGCCAGCCCGGAACTGCCCGGCGGCGCGACGGGTGCCGTCTGGCGCGACCAGGCGCTCGGCTCGATGACGCAGCTTGCGTCGAACGTGCGTCGTGCGCTGGCCGACGGCATGGAGCGGCGGCCGTTCACGCTTGCGATCGCGCCCGCATGGCCCGACACCGACCAGGCGCTGTTCGGCGCCGATGACGCGATGCTGTCAGGCGACGCGGTGAGTGCGCCGCTCGAATTGCACGGCACGCTGAACCGGCTGACGCCGGCGGGCCAGATCATCTATCGCTATGCGCGGCCGAGCGCGCGTGACTACCTGTCTGCGTGGCTTGCGCATCTCGTCTATTGCGCGGTGGAGCCCGACGGCCCGCGCCGCACGCTGTGGTTCGGCAGCGGCGGCGCGTTCGAACTCACGCCGGTCGCGGCGCCGCTCGAGCGGCTCGCGCCGCTCGCCGCGCTGTTTCGCGCGGGGCGGCGCATGCCGCTGCGGTTTTTCCCGCGCAGCGCATGGGCACGCGTTTCCGACGGCGAGGCGAAGGCCGCGAGCGTCTGGATCAACGAGCGCGTGGTGAGCGAGGCCGACGATCCGGCCATCGCAATCGCGTGGCGCGGCGCCCATCCGTCGCTCGACGAGCCGTTCGGCACACTTGCGCGGCTCGTGTTCGAGCCGATGCTGGAACACCTGAAGGAGGTCGCATGAGCGCCGCATCACAGCCGCAGGCGGCGCTCGAACTCGACGTGTTCGCGTGCCTGCTCGACGGCGTCAACCAGATCGAGGCGTCGGCCGGTACCGGCAAGACGTGGAACATCTGCGCGCTGTACGTGCGCCTGCTGCTCGAGAAGGATCTCGGCGCGGACGAAATCCTCGTCGTGACCTTCACGAAGGCCGCGACCGCCGAACTGCACGAGCGGATCCGCGGGCGGCTCGCGCAGCTCGCGCATGCGCTCGACACCGGTGACGACGGCGGCGATCCATTCGTCGCGCGCCTGCTCGAGACGACGCTCGGTGACGCCGGCACGCTCGACCCCGAGACTGCCGCGAAACGGATCCGGCGCGCGTTGCGTGCATTCGACCAGGCGGCGATCCACACGATTCACGCGTTCTGCCAGCGTGCGCTGCAGGAAGCACCGTTCGCGGCCGCGATGCCGTTCGCGTTCGACATGCAGGCCGACGATGCAGCGCTGCGCTTCGAACTCGCGGCGGACTTCTGGCGCACGCGCGTCGAGCCGATGGCCGCGCGCTGGCCCGGCTTCGCGACGTGGCTCGTCGATTCGGGCGCGGGCCCGGCCGCGCTCGACGCCCAGCTTGCGCGCCGGTTGAAGAAGCCGCTCGCCGCGCTGCGCTGGGACGGCGTCGTCGAACCGGACGAATCGGCGGAGGCCGCTGCCGCCGAGTGCTTTGCGGAGGCGGCGCGGATGTGGGCCGACGAGCGCGATGCGATCGACGCGTTGCTGCGCGCCGCGCAGCCCGCGCTCAACCAGCGCTCGCACAAGCCCGACGCGCTCGCCGATGCACTCGGCGCGTGGACCGCCCATTTCGCGCAGGGCGATGCCGCGGCCGCGTTGCCGAAGGCGGCGCTCAAGCTCACGCGCACCGCGCTCGCGAAGGCGACGAAAAAGGGCGGCGTGACCCCCGAGCACGCGTTCTTCGACGTGGCCGACGCGCTCGAAGCGGCGGTGGCCGCGGCCGAGGCTACGCAGCGCGCCCGCTGGCTCGCGCTGATCGCCGACTGGCTCGACACCGCGCCGGGTGAACTGGCCGAACGCAAGCGTGCGCGTCGCGTCGTGTCGTTCGACGACCTGCTCACGAACCTGTATCACGCGCTGCATGCGCACCCGTGGCTCGCCGAGACGCTACGCGCGCGCTATCCGGCCGCGCTGATCGACGAATTCCAGGATACCGACCCGCTGCAGTTCGCGATCTTCAACCGGATCTTCGCGCCGGGCGGGCCGCTCTTTCTCGTCGGCGACCCGAAGCAGGCGATCTACAGCTTCCGCGCGGCGGATCTGCATACCTATCTCGCCGCACGGGCAAGCGCGAGCGCGTGCTATACGCTCGCGGTCAACCAGCGCTCGACGCCGGCGATCGTCGACGCGTGCAACCGCTTCTTCATGTCGAACCCGCGCGCATTCGTGCTCGACGGGCTCGACTATTACGCGGTGCGCGCCGGCACGCGCGTGCGTGCACCGTTCGTCGACGCAACCGATTCTGGCCCGGCCGGCGATTTCCGGATCTGGACGCTGCCGGGCGGCGATGGCACGCTGCTCAAGCGCGATGCGCAGGCGCAGGCCGCCCAGGCGTGCGCGGCCGAGATTGCCCGGCTGATGCGCGGGGCGCGCGAAGGGCAGGCGCGGCTCGGCGATACGCCGCTGTCGCCGGGCGACATCGCGGTGCTGGTGCAGACGCACCGGCAGGGCAGTCTCGTGAAGCGCGTGCTCGCCACGTGGGGTATCGGCAGCGTCGAGCTCGCGCAGGCGTCGGTGTTTTCGACCGGCGATGCGGAGCAGCTCGAGCGCGTGCTGGCGGCGATCGACGCGCCGGGCGACTTGCGGCGCTTGCGTTCGGCGCTGGCCGCCGACTGGTTCGGCCTCGATGCCGGTGCGCTGTGGCGGATGGAGCAGGGCGACGGCGACGGCGACGCGTCGCGCGAAGCGGCTGACAGCGCGGACGCGATGAGCTGGGTCGAGCGCTTCTCGCGCTATCGGCTGCTGTGGCGCGAACGCGGCTTCGCGGTGATGTGGCGCACGTTCACGCGCGAGTTGCGCATCGCCGAGCGGCTGATGGCCGGCGCGGACGGCGAGCGCCGCGTGACCGACATCAACCATCTGGCCGAACTGACGCAGGCGCGCGCGTCCGCGCAGCCCGGCATCGCGCCGACGCTGCGCTGGCTCGCCGCGCAACGGCTCGACGGTGGCGGCGAGGAAGCCCAACTGCGCCTCGAATCCGACCGCAATCTCGTGCAGATCGTGACCGTGCACAAGTCGAAAGGCCTCGAATACGCGGTCGTGTTCTGTCCGTTCCTGAACGACGGCGGGCTGCGCGAGCCGCCCGCGTCGGGGTTGCCGGATGCGCGCGAGTATCACGACGACGCGGGCGACGCCGTGCTGCATTACGGGTGCGACGACGAAGCCGCCGCGCATGCCGCGCGCCAGGCGCTGCGCGAACAGGCGGCGGAACGCGCGCGGCTCGTCTACGTGGCGCTCACGCGAGCGGTGTATCGGTGCTATCTCGTCGCCGGGCCTTATCTGTCGTCGCGCTCGACCCGTGAGGCGCGGCGCAGCGTGCTGAACTGGCTCGTGGCCGGCGCCGGCCAGTCGTTCGACGCGTGGCTCGACGAGCCGCCCGACGAAACGGTGCTCGACGCTGCGTGGCAAGCGCTGGCCGGCGGCCCGGTGAGCGTTGCACCGTTGCCGGTGCCGGCTCGGCGCGAACGGCTCGCGGCCGGCCACGATGCCACGCAGACGCTCGCGGCACGCCATGCGACGCGCGTGCTGCGCGACGCGTGGCGGATGGCGAGCTTCAGTTCGCTGACGGCGTCGATGGCGCGCGAGGAGGCGGGCGTCGCGGTCGTGCCGGACGACGAGCTTCGGCCCGATCACGATGCGCTTGCCGCCGTGGCGCCGGACGGTTCGTTCGTCGCGGCCGACACGGTCGCGGCCGAGCCGCCGGACGACGATATCCTCGTGTTTCCGCGCGGTGCGGCAGCGGGCGAGTGCCTGCACCGCCTGTTCGAACTCAGCCGCTTCACGGAGCCCGATTCGTGGCACCAGGCAGCGCTCGGCGCGCTGCACGACCGGCCGGTCGAGGCCGAGCCCGAACTCGCGACGCGTCTGCCGGCGATGATGGCGCGGCTCGTCGACGATGTCGTGCGTACGGAGCTCGTGCCGGGCATGCGGCTTGCGGATCTCGACCCCGCCAGGCGGCTCGACGAAATGGGTTTCCTGTTCCCGGCGCCGTCGCTCGAGCTGGGCGCGCTGCGGCGGCTGCTGGTTGCGCACGGCTATCCGGACGTTGCGCTTGACGCGGGCATGCTCGCCGGTTTCATCAAGGGTTTCATCGACATGATCGTCGAACACGACGGCCGGTTCTGGATCGTCGACTGGAAGTCGAACCATCTCGGCAATACGCCGGATGCCTACGGCCCGCGCGCGCTCGACGTCGCGATGGCCGATCACGCGTATCACCTGCAGGCGCTGCTCTACACGGTCGCGCTGCATCGCTATCTGCGCGGGCGGCTGCCCGACTACGACTACGACACGCATATGGCGGGCTACCTGTACCTGTTCGTGCGTGGCGTGCGGCCCGACTGGCGCAGCGGCGGCGAACCGGCCGGCGTGCATGCGCGGCGGCCCGCGCGCGAACTCGTCGACGCACTCGACGGGATGATGGAAGGGGGCCGCGCATGAACGCGTCCGACGATACGCTCGAATTCACCGGCGGCCTCGTCGCGCGCCTGCCCGAGCCCGCGGATTTCGGCATCGCGCTCGCGGAAGGA
>NZ_VWWG01000260.1:0-5916 GCF_011753085.1 Burkholderia sp. Tr-862 | reverse complement strand
GGCGGCAGGCCGACGGCCTGCGGCGACAGCCGTTCGCGATGCGCGCGGATGAATTCGCCGAGCGCGCGGGCGGGCGTGGCGTCGAGCGGCGGGGTGGGGGCGGAGGACGGCTGGTTCATGCGGAAACGGCTGAAACGACAAAAAAGGCGCGGGATGCGCGGCGAAGATCGGGCCGGAAATCAGGCAGGTGTAACAAATACCAGAATAACCGCTTAACTTGTACTGGTACAAGCGCGGCCCTATTGTAGCGATTCGCGCGCTGACAGGCAGCGGGCGCCCCACCCAACGAAGGAGCGAACGATGAAACACCACGACCAGGTCGCCGACGCATTCGGCACGACGGCCGCCGCCTACCTGACGAGCACGGTCCACGCGACGGGCGCCGATCTGCAGGCACTGGCGGACGCCGTGCGCGCGACGTCCGACGGCGCGGTGCTCGATCTCGGCTGCGGCGCGGGCCACGCGAGCTTTGCAGTCGCGCCCCACGTGCGCGACGTGGTCGCCTACGATCTCGCCGCGCCGATGCTCGCGACCGTCGACGCAGCCGCGCGCGAGCGCGGGCTCGCGAACATCCGCACGCAGCAGGGGCCGGCCGAGCGGCTGCCGTTCGACGCGGGCACCTTCGACTGGGTGGTCAGCCGGATGAGTGCGCATCACTGGCACGACGTGCGCGCGGCGCTCGCCGAGGTGCGCCGCGTGCTCAAGCCGGGCGGCCGCGTGCTGATGATCGACATCGCGGGCAACGACCATCCGCTGCTCGACACGTATTTGCAGGCCGCGGAAGTGCTGCGAGACGCGTCCCACGTGCGCGACTACCGTGCCGACGAATGGCTCGCGATGTTCCGCGGTGCCGGTTTCGATGCACAGGTGCAAAGCCGCTGGCGCCTGCCGATCGATTTCGAGACGTGGGTCGAGCGGATCCGCACGCCGGCCGACAGCGTCGCGGGCATCCGCGCGCTGTGGGCGCATGCGCCCGACGAGGTGCGCGGCTACTACGCGGTGCAGCCGGACGGATCGTTCGAGCACGACGCGTTGCTGATCGACGCGCATTGAATCGGCGGCACGGCGGCCGTCGCTGTCGCCGTCGTGCCGTCGTACCGCCGCGCCGACCAATGAAAAAAGCCGCGATACGCGTGACGCGCGTATCGCGGCTTTCGTATCGCGATGCCGGCCGGCTCGGGGCGGACCCGCGCCGTGCGCGGATCAGCCCGTGTTGCGCAGGCCGGCCGCGATCCCGTTGATGGTCAGGTGAATCCCGCGGCGCAGCCGCGCGTTCGTGTCGCCCGCGCGGTGACGCTTGATCAGCTCGACCTGCAGGTGGTTCAGCGGATCGAGATACGGGAAGCGGTTCTTGATCGAGCGCGCGAGCAGCGGGTTGGTCGCGAGGCGGCCTTCGTGCCCGGTGATTTCCGCGAGCGCCTGCGACGTGCGCTCCCATTCCGCGACGATCCGCTCGAACACGTGCTTGCGCAGCTTGCGGTCGGCGACCAGCTGCGCATAGCGCGACGCGACCGCGAGATCGGTCTTCGCGAGCACCATGTCCATGTTCGACAGCAGGTTCGCGAAGAACGGCCAGGTCTTGTTCATCTTCTTGAGCAGCGTCAGGCGCTTCGTGCGTTCGGCTTCGTCCTGCGCGCCGTCGAGATACGCGCTCACCGCGCTGCCGAAGCCGTACCAGCCCGTCAGCAGCAGCCGGCACTGACCCCACGAGAAGCCCCACGGAATCGCGCGCAGGTCTTCGATCTTGCGGTTCTTCGGATCCTGCAGCTTGCGCGAGGCCGGGCGGCTGCCGATGTTCAGCTCCGCGATCTCGGTGATCGGCGTCGACGAGAAGAAGTAGTCGGTGAAGCCGGGCGTTTCATAGACGAGCGCGCGATACGACGCCATCGCGGCGTCCGACAGCGTCTGCATCGCGGCTTCGAACGCGGGCAGTTGTGCGGGCGCGTTCGACTGCGGCAGCAGCGACGCCTCGAGCGTCGCGGCGACCACCGTCTCGAGGTTGCGCCGGCCGATTTCGGGGTTCGCGAACTTGCTCGCGATCACCTCGCCCTGTTCGGTCAGGCGGATCTGGCCGTTGACGGTACCCGGCGGCTGCGACAGGATCGCCTGGTAGGTCGGGCCGCCCCCGCGGCCGACCGTGCCGCCGCGGCCGTGGAACAGCCGCAGCGTGATCTTGCGTTCGCGGAACACGTCGACGAGCGCGAGTTCGGCGCGATACAGCTCCCAGTTCGACGTCAGGAAGCCGCCGTCCTTGTTGCTGTCCGAATAGCCGAGCATCACCTCCTGCTCGGCGCCCTGGTGCGCGATCAGCGCGTCGATGCCCGGCAGCGCGAAGTATTCGCGCATGATGCGCGCGGCGTCGCGCAGGTCGGGGATCGTCTCGAACAGCGGGATCACCATCAGGCCGCTCTTCGCATGGCTGCCGAGCGGGCCTTCGAGCAGGCCCGTTTCCTTCTGCAGCAGCAGCACCTCGACGAGGTCGCTGACGGTTTCCGTATGCGAGATGATGTAGTTGCGCACCGCGCGCGCGCCGAACTGCGCGCGCACGTCGCGGGCCTTCTCGAACACGCCGAGCTCGCTCTGCGCGAGCGCCGAGTATTCGAGGTACGGCGAGCGCAGCGGGCGCGGATCGGCGAGTGCAGCCAGCAGCACGCGCAGCTTGTCTTCCTCGGCGAGCGCCGCGTAGTCGGCTTCGACGCCGGCACGCGCGAACAGCTCGGCGACCACGGCTTCGTGGATGTCGGAGCTCTGGCGCAGGTCGATGCTCGCGAGATGGAAGCCGAACACTTCGGCCGCGCGCACCAGCGGCGCCAGGCGCGGCGCGGCGAGCGACGCGCCGTGGTGTTCTTCGAGCGATGCGGTCAGCACCTTCAGGTCGGCGACGAACGCTTCGGAATCCGCATACGGAATCGCGCGCACCGGCGGCGCGCCGCGGCCCGCGCTGCGCACCGGCACCGTGCCTTCGCCGAGCCGCACGCGCGCGCTGGCGGCGAGCCGCGTGTAGATGCCGATCAGCGCGCGGCGATACGGTTCGTCGACGCGGTGCGGCGACTGGTCGGGCGAGGCGGCCGCGAGCGCCTTCACCGCGTCGTTCGCGCCGACCAGCAGGTTCGACACCGACAGCTCGGCACCGAGCTTGTGCACCTGTTCCAGATAATGTTCGAGGATCACCGCGGCCTGGCGGTTGATCGCTTCGTCGAGCGTCGGGCCGGTGACGTTCGGGTTGCCGTCGCGATCGCCGCCGATCCAGCTGCCCATCTGGAAGAACGCGGGCACGCGCGCGGACAGGCCGTGCTCGGCGAGCGCGGCCTCGATGTCGCCGTACAGCGCGGGCAGCTCGTCGAGGAACGTCGCGCGGTAGTACGACAGCGCGTTCTCGATCTCGTCGCCGACCGTCAGGCGCGAGTCGCGCAGCATGCGGGTCTGCCACAGCGCGGTCACGCGCGCGCGCAGCATCGATTCGTTGTACGAGCGTTCGCGCGCGGTGAGCGGCTGGTCGCGTTCGGCGAGCAGCCGCGCGATGTCGTGCTGCGCGTCGAGGATGCTCTTGCGCTGCACTTCCGTCGGGTGCGCGGTCAGCACCGGCACGATCAGCGCATCGTCGAAGAAGCGCTGCAGCAGGCGCTTCGACGCGTTGCCGGTCGTCTTCAGCTGTTCGAGCGCGTACGCGACGGTGCCGGGCTGCGGCGCGGAGCCGGCCAGCGCGTGGATGCGGCGGCGGCGGTTGTGGTGGCGGTCTTCCGCGATGTTCGCGAGGTGCGAGAAATAGCTGAACGCGCGCACGACGCTCACCGTCTGCTCCGGCGTCAGCTTGCGCAGCTTTTTCTCCAAAGTCTGCGCGGCTTCGCTGTCGTCTTCGCGACGGAACTTCACCGCGGTCTGTCGGATCGTTTCGACGACGTCGAACACGGTGTCGCCTTCCTGTTCGCGCACCACGTCGCCGAGCAGGCGGCCGAGGAAGCGGATGTCCTCGAACAGCGGGCCGTCCTTGTCCTCGCGCGTGCGCACGCCGGGCTTCGCCGTGCGGGCAGCCGGGCCCGACGTCTTGATCGCGCGTTTTGTCCGAGGTATCGAGTCTTTCGGTTTCGTTGCCGTTTTCGCACGGCCGTTCGCGGCGGTGGCGATGGTGCCCGTCTGGGCGTCGGGGGAGGGCAAGGCAGCATTGCGGCGCGTCGTACGCGCCGATCCGGAAGACTTCACGATGGGTTTCCTTGGGAAAGCTCGAGTCAAAAGGGACTGCGGGTACTGCGGAAACTACGGGAACTGCGGTCAAGCAACCAGCTACGTGCGGCGCATCCGCGCATCGGTGTCCCCGCCCGCGCCGAAGCGCGGCGGGCGTGGGCTCCGGGCCCGGGCGGGCCGAAGCGTGCGTGCTACCATTGTTCGATCTTCCATCCCGTCCTTCGATGTTCCAGCAATGAATTCCGAGACTATTTCGGCACAAGCCCCTGCGACGCTGACGATTGCTTCGCGCGAGAGCCGCCTGGCGATGTGGCAAGCCGAACATGTGCGTGATGCGCTGCGCAAATTATATCCAGCTTGCGACGTGAAAATCCTCGGGATGACGACCCGCGGCGACCAGATTCTCGATCGTACGCTGTCGAAGGTCGGCGGCAAGGGCCTGTTCGTGAAGGAGCTGGAGAATGCGCTCGCCGACGGTCGCGCCGACCTGGCCGTGCATTCGCTGAAGGACGTGCCGATGGCGCTGCCCGACGGCTTCGCGCTCACGGCGATCATGGAGCGTGAGGATCCGCGCGATGCGTTCGTGTCGAACGACTACGCGTCGCTCGACGCGCTGCCGGCCGGCGCCGTCGTCGGCACGTCGAGCCTGCGCCGCGAGGCAATGCTGCGCGCGCGCTATCCGCACCTCGACGTGCTGCCGCTGCGCGGCAACCTCGACACGCGCCTGTCAAAGCTCGATCGCGGCGACTATGCGGCGATCATTCTCGCGGCCGCCGGCCTGAAACGCCTCGGCCTCGAAGCGCGAATCCGTACACTGATCGACGTCGAGGACAGCCCGCCCGCGGCCGGTCAGGGCGCGCTCGGCATCGAAATCGCCGCGCACCGCACGGACGTCGCCGCATGGCTCGCGCCGCTGCACGACCCGCAGACCGCGCTCGCGGTCGAGGCCGAGCGGATGGTGTCGCGCGCACTCGGCGGCAGCTGCGAGGTGCCGCTCGCCGCGCACGCGGTGTGGCGCGCCGGCGAGCTGTACCTGACGGGCCGCGTGTCGACGACCGACGGCCAGCGCGTGCTGACGGCCGAGGAGTGCGGCGCCGTCATGACCGTCGCCGATGCGCTCGCGCTCGGCCGCGCGGTGTCCGACGAGCTGGAGGCGCAGGGCGCGCTCGACATCGTCAACGCACTGCTCGCCGCGTCGCAGGCCGGCAAGGGCGACGCCTGATGGCGGGCGGCGCGCGCGCGTTCACCGCCGTCCTGACGCGTCCGGACGGCCAGTCGGCCGGACTCTCGGCCCAGCTGGCCGAGGCCGGCTGCGACGTGCTCGAATTCCCGCTGATCGACATCGCGCCGGTCGACGATCCGGCGCCGCTCGACGCCGCGTTCGCGGCGCTTGACCGTTACGCGCTGGTGATCTTCGTGTCGCCGAACGCGATCGACCGCGCGCTCGCGCAGTACGGCGCGATCTGGCCGAATGCACTGCCGGTCGGCGTCGTCGGCCCGGGCAGCGTCGCGGCGCTCGAGCGCCACGGGATCGCGGCGCCCGCGCATCGTGTGATCGCGCCGCAGGCGCCCGCCGACGGCGGTGTCCCGCATTACGATTCGGAAAACCTGTTCGCGAGCATCGAGGCCGCGTTCGGCGGCGCGCAGGCGCTCGCCGGCAAGCGCGTGCTGATCGTGCGCGGCGACGGCGGGCGCGAATGGCTCGCCGAGCGGCTGCGCGAAGCCGGCGCGGAA
>NZ_VWWG01000259.1:0-5921 GCF_011753085.1 Burkholderia sp. Tr-862 | reverse complement strand
ACGCGTCGAGCGTGCGCTCGGCGGCGGCCGTCGCATGCGCGGGCGCCGCGCCGTCAAGCGCTGCAGCCACCTCGCCTTCGACGGCGTCCGCCGTGCCGGCCGGTTTCGTGAGCGTGTCTTCCATCACAGTGCTCCCGCGTCGTGGCGGTCGGCGAGGATGTGCAGCCCCCGCTCGAGCGCCGGAAACAGGCTGCGCTGGAAGTTGTTCCAGCGCAGTTCGAGAATCGTGTCGTCCGGCGCGATCGGCGTGTCGAGCACGTCGCAGATCACCTCGCCGGAATCGATGCCGTTGTCGACGTAGTGGAACGATGCGCCCGTCATCGTCACCGGATCGACGCGCGACGTCGTGCCGCTCGCCCAGTCGACCCGTTCGCCGCGCGCGCCGTGCAGCGCATCGAGCGTCGCCCACGCGCCGCGCCGCTGGTACGGCGAATCGTCGGCCGTGATGCCGGGGTGGATGTTCGCGATGCGGCGGTGAAAGCGCGCGCCGGGACGCACGAGCTCGTCGAGGATCACGAGCAGCCCGTCGAGCACGACCACGTCGGCGTCGAGTTCGAGCAGGCGTTCGAGCAGGCGGCGCTCGAACGCCTGCTTGCCGGTCACGCGCTCGCGCGCGTCGCGCGGCAGCCGGCGGTACGTCGACGCGATCGTGCAGAACAGTTCATCGACCGGCCGGCCCTGCACGGTCAGCCCGTCGGGCAGGATCCACGGGCGGCCCGGCGTCCGTGCGAACCCGTAGTCGGCGACCTTCGCGCGATCGGCGGGCGACCCTTCGTCGTCGTCGACGATCACGCCCTTGAGCGTGTAGCGCTCGCCGAGCGGCGAGTCGTTCAGGCGCTCGACGAGGAATTCGAGCGGCGCCTTCATGTAGCGCGTGCCGCCCTGGTAAGCAACCGGCTGGCCGGCGCGATCGGCCGCGCCGTTGCGCAGCGACTGGATGTAGACGAGATTTTTCTTCGGCATGGAGGCGTCGTGGAAAAAGCGGACGACGGCGCCGCGACCTGCCCGCACCGGCCCGAAGGCCGACCGGCGCGCCGCGGCGCGCGGCGTCACCAGTTGTATTTCGCGGTGGCAATCACCGTACGGTCGGTACCGAAAACGCACACGCTCGTCGACTGGCAACCGCTGATGTAGTGACGGTTGAACAGGTTCGTCCCGTTCACGGCAAAGCGCCAGTGACGCGTGTCGTAGTGCACGCCCGCATCGAACAGCGTGTAGCTCGATACCGTCAGCGAGTTGTCCGCCGCACCGGCCGACGCGCTCTGGTAACGCACGCCGCCGCCCAGGCCGAAGCCCGTGAGCGGCCCCGTGTGCCACGTCCAGTCGGCCCACAGCGACGCCATCTGGCGCGGCCGCGGAATGTCGACCGGCCAGTTGTTCAGCGATGCGTCGTTCGCCTTCACGTTCTTCACGTCCTGGTACACGTAGGACGCGATCAGCGACAGGTTCCGCGTGAGCTTGCCGGTCGCGTTCAGCTCGATCCCGCGTGAGCGCACTTCGCCGGTCTGGATCGACGTCGTGCCGGCCGGATCGAGATTCAGCGGCGTCGGCGTGAGCACGTTGGTCTGGTTGATCTGGTAGATCGCCGCGCTCAGCATCATGTTCTTGCCGGGCGGCTGCCAGCGCAGGCCGGCCTCGATCTGCTTGCCGCGCGTGGGCTGCGGCAGGCCGCCGCCGTACAGGTTCACGCCGATCACCGGGTTGAACGACGTCGCGTAGCTGATGTACGGCGACAGCCCGTAGTCGCCCTGGTACGTGAGGCCCACGCGGCCGGTGAACGCCGTGATGTCGGCCTTCGACTGCGTGCCGCCCTCGCGGTCGTCCTGCCGCTGGTTGACCCAGTCCTCGCGGCCGCCGAGCGTCAGCGTCCAGCGGTTCCACTTGACCTGGTCCTGCACGTACAGCCCGAACGTGTTCATCGTCGTGTACGTGTTGGTACGGTATGTGGTGTTCGGCGGCGAGAACACGGACAGCGTGACCGGCGTGTAGACCGGGTTGTAGATGTTCAGCGTCGGCGCGGCGGCCAGCCATTCGCTGTCGGTCGCGGTCTGCCGGTTGTACTGGAAGCCGAGCAGCAGCGTGTGCTCGAGCGGCCCGGTGCCGAAGCGGCCCTGCAGGTTGTTGTCGATGTCGAAGCGGCTGTAGTTCGTCTGGAACACGCCGGCCCAGCGGTTGATGTCGGTCAGGCTGCCGTCCGCGAAGCCCGCGCCGAACACCGAACCGTTGTCGAGCGACAGGTGCATCCAGCGCACGTTCTGCCGGAACGTCCACATCGAGTTCAGGTTGCGCTCGAACTGATAGCCGAGCGACCACTGCTTCTTGCGGTAGTAGTTGAAATTCGGGTCGCCGCCGTAGACGTCCTTGTCGAGCTGCCCGTTCGGGTTCGGCAGCACCGTGCCTTGCGCCGGCAGGAAGTTCGACGAGATGTCGCCCCAGTCCTGCAGGTACGTGGCCGACAGCGTCAGCGACGTATCCGCGTCGGGGCGCCAGCGGAACGACGGCGCGAGCGCGACACGCTGGTCGTTGTTCGGGCCCGTCAGCGCGTTGCCGTCGCGCGCGACGCCGACGAACCGGTACGCGTACTTGCCGTCCGCGTCGAGCTTGTCGCCGACGTCGATCATGAACTGCTTGCGCGCATAGTTGCCGAACTGCACGCCGGCTTCGCGCACGCGCTCGCCGTCGGCCGTCTTGGTCTGCACGTCGATGATCGCGCCGGGGTCGCCCGCGCCGTACAGCACCGACGTCGGCCCGCGCAGCACGGTGATGCTGTCGATCATGTACGGATCGACCCGCCAGCTCGACAGGTTCAGCGTGTTCGGCACCTGCAGGCCGTTCACGTATGCCGTCGGCGTGAAGCCGCGCAGCGCCGCGTACCAGTCGGAACGGTTGTCCGAGCCGTACGACGAGAAGCCCGGCACGTAGCGCAGCGCCGCGTTCACGTCGGTCGCGCCGGTCATCTCGATCTGCTGCGCGGTGACGACGTTGATCGTCTGCGGGATTTCATTGATCGACGTATCGGTCTTGGTGCCGGTCCTGCTGCGCTTCGCGACGAGACCGACCGTGCCGTCGCCTTCCGGGCCCGCGTTGACGTTGATCGCCGGCAGCGTGCCGGTCGCCGGGCCGTTCGGCGCGCTGGTCGACGAACCGGTCGGCGCACTGGCCCCCGCACTCGCCGCCGCACCGTTGCGCGCACTGTCGGCCGACGTCGCGGCGCCTGCGTTCACGGCCGGCGCCGTCTGCGCGAATGCGTGCCCTGCCGCCATCCCGAACGTCACGCTCGCCGCGGCCGCGATCGCACGCAAACGCGTGCCTGTTGCCCACTCCATCTTTCTCTGCTCCACTTTTTTGATGCGGTCTCCGACCGCGCCTTTGTCAAAGAGCGAAAGCCATGCGGCCCGCGCTCGCCCCGTTTTGATGTCGTTGTTCATGCAGTGCCCGGGCCGCGCCATCATCGTGGGCGGGCGCGATCCCGTCTTCGAGCGACGCGCAGATTTCGTCCGCGCGGCGTGCCAGTACCGACAGCAGCGTGTCGGACAGGCCATGGCTGTCTTCGCAGCAGCCTTGCAGGTAGATGCGCGGCGCGAAGTGCTCGGGCGTCGCGAGCAGGTAGTCGCGCGTGACGTCGCCGCGCGTGAGCGCGTCGCCGAGGTGTGGTGCGAGCCCTTCGAGCAACGCCGAATGCGTGTCGCGCCGATAGCCGGTCGCGAGCACGAGCGCGTCGAAGCGCTCGACGCGCGTCGCCCCGTTCATCCGGTCGCGCAGCGTCAGCTCGATGCGGCCGTCGGCGGTGCGCACCGCGCCCTCGATCGCGCTGTTCGCGAGCAGCGCATGGCGCGGCGTGCCGTCGATGCGCTGCAGGTACAGCATTTCGTAGATCTGCTCGATCAGTGGCCGATCGACCACCGCGTAGTTGGTGTCGCGGTAGCGCTCGAGCAGCGCGCGGCGTGCATCGTGCGGCTGCGCGTAGACGACGTCGGTGAACTCGGGGCTGAAGATCTCGTTGACGAACGGACTGTCGTCAGCCGGCTTCAACGCGCCCGCGCGCATCACGAGGTTCGCGTCGACATGCGGGAAGCGGCGCGCGAGGTCGATGAACACCTCGGCCGCGCTCTGCCCCGCGCCGATCACCGCGACGCGGCGGCGTTCGCCGTCCGGCGACGCGACCAGCCGGTCGATGTCGGTCAGGTACGACGACGAATGGATCACGCGATCGCGGCCGAGCGCGGCGAACGCATCCGGCACCGCCGGCGTGCCGCCGACGCCGACCGACAGCGCACGCGTCACGCGCTGGCGCTCGCGGCCGGCCGCGTCGCGCGACAGCACGCGCAGCGCGTCGATCCGCGCGCCGTCGCCGCGCACGGGCTCGATCGCCATGACGGTCTCGCTGTAATGGACGTGCTCGTCGAACGCGTCGGCGACCCAGCTCAGGTAGTCGTGGAATTCGACGCGGGTCGGATAGAAGTTCTTCAGATTGACGAATTCGTTCAGCCGGCCGCGTTCGAACAGATAGTTGATGAACGTGTAGCGGCTCTTCGGATCGCGCATCGTGACGAGATCCTTCAGAAACGAGATCTGCATCCGGCAGTCGTCGAGCAGCATGCCGCGGTGCCAGCCGAATTCCGGCTGTCGTTCGATGAAGCAATGGGCGAGCGGGCGCGCCGCACGCCGCTCCTCCAGACGGATGGCCAGCGCCAGATTCGACGGCCCGAAGCCGACGCCGATCAGGTCGAATACGGTTTCTCTCTGCATGTCTCTCAGCTCCCTTGTCGGTGAAACCGGCCCGTCAGACGTGACGGCCGGAAAAGAAGGTCTCGCGCAGCGTGCGCATCCACAGCGGCTGTGCGTCGGCGAGCGCCAGACGGCGCTGCCGCGCGAAGCCATGCCGCGCGAGGGTGTCGACGACCCGCGCGCGGCCGGCCGGGACCGCGCAGCCGACCGCTTCGGTGCGCGGGTCGTCGAGAAACAGGTAATGCACGACGGACGGCAGCCAGCCGGCCACACAATGCGGGCCGCGCCAGCGCGACTCGCCGACCAGCATTCGCAGCCCGCGGTCGTAATCGCGCGCGCCGACGTGCTGCGCGAGCGGGTCTTCCTTCAGCCAGAACGCCTCGACATACGCGAACGGTTCGCCGTCGAAGCAGCCGACGAGCGGCGTGACGTGCGGATCGGTGTCGGGCGTCGTGCCGTGGGCGCCGGGCTGCGTGCCCGGCCAGCCGTCGCGCACGCGCGGCTCGTCGAACCAGTGCGCGACGCGTGCGGCGTCCTCGCCTGGTTGCCAGCCGCGCAACGTGAAGCGCACGCCGAGCGCCGGCAGGTCGCGCGCCTCCACGTCGCCGCGCGGCGCGGGCGGCCGGCGCGGATGACGCCGGCCGTCGGTCAGCATCGGCAGCGTCGCGCACGGCAGCGGCGTGCCGACGCGCCACAGATCGGCCTGCTGCGCCCAGCCTTCGCGCATGCACAGGCCGCCGTCGGCGAGCACGCCGCTCGCGCGCAGCGCATCGAGCGCGACCGCCGGCCACGCGGCCGGGTCGAGCCGGATCGCCGCGCGGCGCACGTCGTCGGAAAACGCGGCGGCGAGCGCGGCCAGCAGCGCACGGCGCTGGTCGGCCGGCGCCGCGCGATGGTTGTACGCGACGAGGCGCAGCGTGCCGTCGTCCGCGAGTTGCGCGCGCAGCAGCTGCGCGCCGATGCCGTCGCCCTGCGCGACGCGGATCTCCGCGTCGTCGCGCGCGGCGAACAGGCCGTCCGCGAACGCGAGACGGCAGGTGTCGGGCATCGTGAAGCCGTCCGGGCGCACTTCAGCCAGCATTGCGCACCTCCTGCTCCGTTTCGGCCGAGGCCTCGACACGCGCGCCGAGCGCCGCGAGCGTCGGCGACGCGAACACGTCGGCCACCGTCAGCGCATGACCGGCGCGGCCGGA
>NZ_VWWG01000258.1:0-238 GCF_011753085.1 Burkholderia sp. Tr-862 | reverse complement strand
TTCTCCTGTATTGTTCTTCTCTTCTTTTATTGTTGCTGATATGTTATGTGTCTCACTTGTGATGTACTTTCTAGTTCTTACTTTAGTTGTGACTCTCATCATCCATCTCACATTCATATTATTGTTCATATTTTTGTTTCGTGTTTGCTCTTTTTTTGTCTTTCTCTGTCGTCTGTTGTTTTTTTTCTTGTTATTTACAGTGTATTTTGTATTTTTTTTTTTTTTTTTTTTTTTTTTC
>NZ_VWWG01000257.1:0-5640 GCF_011753085.1 Burkholderia sp. Tr-862 | reverse complement strand
CGACGGATGGCCGTCCCGTCCGTCCTGGCCCGTTTCGACGCCGCCGCCGAGCGCGGCCATCAACTGCGCGTGCGCGGCGAGGCGTTCCGCGTCGATGCGAGCCGCCGTCTCCTGCGCGCGCAGCAGCTGCTGTTGCGCGATCAGCACGTTCACGTAATCGGTCAGCCCGCGGCGGAAGCCTTCGCGCGACAGCTGGTAGCTGCGATCGTTGGCGGCCACCGAGCGCGCGGCATCCTTCTTCTGCGTTTCGAGCGAGCGGATCCGCACGACCTGGTCGGCGATGTCCTTCAGCGCGCCGACGACCGTCTGGTTGTAACGCTCGACCGCCTGGTCGTAGCCGGCATCGGCCGCACCGAGTTGCGCGCGCAGGCGGCCGCCCTCGAAGATCGGCAGCGACAGCGCGGGGCCGGCCGTCCAGCCGCCGTTCATCGCGCGCAGGAAGTCGGTGAACGGCGCGGTCACGCCGAAGCCGCCGACCGTCGCGAGCAGGTCGATGTTCGGGTAGAACGCGGCTTTCGCGACATCGATGCCGCGGGCCTGCGCGTCGACCGTCCAGCGGGCCGCAACGACGTCCGGGCGGCGGCCGAGCAGGTCGGCCGGCATCGCGGACGGCAGGCCGGCCGGCGCGTCGAGCGACAGGCTCGGCCGCTTGATCGCGTCGCCGGCGCCCGGTCCCTTGCCCGCGAGCGCGGCGAGCTGGTGGCGCGCGAGCTGGATGGCTTCTTCGTAGGTATCGATCTGGCGCTCATAGTCGGGCAGCGTCGATTCGGCCTGGCTGACTTCGAGCTGCGTGCCGAGCCCGGCCTGCAGACGCTTGCGCGCGAGATCGGCCAGCGAGCGCTGGCGTTCGAACGTCTCATGCGCGAGGTCGAGCAGCGCGTAGTTCATCGACATGCCGACATACGCGCGCACGACGTTGACGTCGAGCTCGAGCTTCGCCGCCCGTGCGTCGGCCGCGGTCGCATGCGCGGTGTCGAGCGCGCGCTCGGTCGCGTTCTTGTCCTTGCCCCACAGGTCGAGGTGGTACGACAGGCTGAGCGTGCCGGTGTTGTTCCACGTGTCGGTGTCGGCCAGCGGCCCCGGGCCGTAGTAGACGTTGTCGGGCCAGTGCTGGCGCATCAGCGACAGGTTGCCGTTGATCTGCGGCAGTTCCGCCGACCGGGCCACGCGCGCCATCGCCTGCGCTTCGCGCACGCGGGCCTCGGCTGCCGCGAGGGTCGGGTTACCGGCCTGGGCGGCGGCGATCCACGCGTCGAGCTGCGGATCGCGATACGCGCGCCACCAGTCGGACGCGGGCCAGCCCGCGTCGCGGTCGGCCGCGCGGATGGCCGCGCCGGCGTCGAGCGCGTTCGCTTCGATGCGGGTGGACTTGGGCTTGTTGTCGCCCATGCTCGCGCAGCCGGTCATTATTAATGAGACTGCAAGAACCGCCAGTGCCAGCGTCCCTTTTGTTGCCGGAGACCGCACGATTTTCTCCCTTTCGGATATAGATGAGTCGGATGCGATTATATTTTTCAGTGATTCCTGAATAAACGGACAACGGTGCAAGTCATTTTTACGAATCCTGAGATAATATTTGTTGGCCCCTGTGCAACAATCCACCCGGATTCAAAGGGGTAATGGGATGGATACGTTACAAAACATGCGGGTATTCGTCCGCGTGGTCGACGCGGGAAGCTTTACCGCGGCCGCCCAGCAGATGAATTCGACGACCGCCTATGCGTCGCGCGCCGTGTCGGATCTCGAGGCGCACCTGCGCACGCGCCTTCTCAACCGGACGACACGCCGGATCGCGCTGACCGAAGCGGGCGAACGCTACCTGCAGCGCTGCGAGCAGATCCTCGCGTACGTCGACCAGGCGGAAGCCGAAGCGGGCGACGCGCACGCGCGCCCGTCGGGCAAGCTGAAGGTCCATTGCTTCACGAGCCTGGGGCAGCACTATCTGGTGCCGGCCATTGCGCGCTATCGGCAGCGCTATCCGGACGTGCACGTCGAGCTGACGCTCGCGCAGCGGATGCCCGACCTGCTCGACGAGGGCTACGACGTCGCGATCGTCGTCGGCCGCGACCTGCCCGATTCGGGGCTCGTGTCGCAGCGGCTCGGCGAGAGCTACAGCGTGGTGTGCGCATCGCCCGCCTATGTCGACGCGCACGGCGCGCCGCATACGCCGGCGGATCTCGAGCAGCACATCTGTCTCGGGATGGTCGCGCCGGGCTTTCACTTCGACGAGTGGGCGCTGTCGGGGCCGCGCGGCGACGAGGTGATTCCGATCACGGCGCCGCCGTTCCGCGTGAACGTCGCCGAGGCGCTCGCGGTGGCCGTGCGGGAAGGGATGGGGATCGGCGGGTTGCCGCTCTATTCGGCGATCGGCGGGCTGCGCAGCGGCGACATCGTGCGCGTGATGCCCGAATACCGGTCGCACGTGATGAACATCTACGCGCTGTATCCGTCGCGCCAGTACCTCGACGCGAAAATCCGTACCTGGGTCGATTTCCTGCGCGACGAGTTGCCGGCCACGCTTGAAGCCGACGAAGCCGCGCTCGCGCAGTTCACGGCTGCGACATGATGGCGCGCCCGAGCCCGATCTGACGAGATTTGTCGTTCGCGCAACATTTTTTTACCATCGGGCGCAGACAGTTTGATACTGTTGAAACATAGAGACATGGATCTGCCCACACCCGGAGTCGCAATGGATACGCAATTGATGATCGGCCTTGGCGTTCTGCTTGGCGCGGCGGCGGCCGCCGCGGCCACGCGTGATCTGCTGCGCGCGATGAAGGCACGCATGAAGCCGGTGCCGGTGCGGGTGCGCGCGTCGTCGAACGGATCGCGCCGCGCCGACCGCTGATCGGGCGGCATTCCGGATCGGAGAGGGCCGCATCGCGCGGCCGCATGGGCCGGCGTTCAGCCGAGCTCGACCACTTTGTCCCACGCAAACGCGGGATTTTCCAGTTCGCCGGTGCGCCGGTAGATATAGCCGCGCGGGTTGCACACCACGTGCGTGCCGCTGTCGGTCACGTAATCGAATGAAGTATGCGTGTGGCCGTGGATCCACAGGTCCACGGGCGGCCGCACGAGTTCCGCCATGTCCGTGACGAAGCCCGCCGACGCAAGGTCCTCCGCGTAACGCTCCGCGAGCGAGCGCAGATGCGGCGCATGGTGGGTGACGACGATCGTCCGGCCCGCGAACGGCGTCGCGAGCCGCGCTTCCAGCCACGCGCGGCCGTGCCGGTGCAGCGCGATCGCGTCGGCGGGCGTGAAGTCGCGCTCCGGCGTGCCGCCCGCATGCAGCGCGGCTTCATGCGGCCACGTCACCTGGATCAATCCCTTGAAATCGAGCATCACGCGCAGGCCGGCCTCGATCGCGCGCGCGACGCTCGCATCGTCCGCGCCGAACAGCGTGAAATCGCTCCACAGCGTCGTGCCCAGCACGCGAAAGCGCCGCGCCGGATCGACGTACACGCCGTTGTTCAGATAATGCACGTGGTCAAGCGTATGCGCGGCGTCGCGCATCGCGGTTTCGAGCGCGCCGAATTCCCCGTCGTAGTACTCGTGGTTGCCCGGCACGTAGATCACCGGCACGTCCGGATCGAACGTCTCGGCGGCCCAGCGCAGGCCTTCCGCATGATTGTGGATGTCGCCGGCCAGCACGACGAGATCCGCGTCGGCATGCACGATCGTGTCGGGCTGGTTGCATTCGAGATGCAGGTCGGACAGGACGCGGATTCTCATGGACGTCGCTCCGGGGTGGGGGGCTTCAGCGCAGGACCTTGCCGGGATTCATCAGCCCGCGCGGGTCGAGCGCCGTCTTCAGCGTGCGCATGAGCGCCGTTTCGACCGGCGACTTGTAGCGCTGCGCGTCGTCGATCTTCAACTGGCCGATCCCGTGTTCCGCGCTGATCGTGCCGTGGTGGCGATGCACATTGTCGTAGACGATCCGGTTGATCGGCTTCTGAAATTGCGCGAGGAACGCCTTCGGGTCGCCGCCTTCGGGCGTCTGCACGTTGTAGTGCAGGTTGCCGTCGCCGAGGTGGCCGAACGTGACCATCCGCGCGCCCGGCGCGGCCTGCTGGATCGCCGCGTCGGTTTCGTCGATGAAGCGCGCGATCGACGAGATCGGTACCGCGATGTCGTGCTTGATGTTGAGTCCCTCGTCGGCCTGGGCGAGCGGAATGTGTTCGCGCAGGCCCCAGAACGCGCGCGATTGCGCGAGATTTTCCGCGACCACCGCGTCGACCACGAGCCCGGCCTCGAACGCCTCTTCCATCAGCTTCTCGAACAGTGTGCGCGCATGCGCTTCGCTCTCGTTGTCCGACAGCTCGAGCAGCACCGTCTGCGCATGGGGGCGGTCAAACGGGTAGCGCAGCTGCGGATAGTGCTTGCCGACGAGTTGCATGCAGAAGTCCGACATCAGCTCGAAGCCGGTCAGCAGCGGGCCGGCCGCGCGCTGCGCGAGCGCGAGGAAGTCGAGCGCCGCGTGCGGCGACTCGAGCGCGGCCAGCGCGGTGACTTGCGCGGCGGGCAGCGGATGCAGCTTCATCACGGCGGCGGTGATGATCCCGAGCGTGCCCTCCGCGCCGATGAACAGGTCGCGCAGGTCGTAGCCGGTGTTGTCCTTGCGCAGCCCGCGCAGGCCGTCCCAGATCTCGCCCTGCGGCGTCACGACTTCGAGCCCGAGGCACAGTTCGCGGGCGTTGCCGTAGCGCAGCACCGCGGTGCCGCCCGCGTTGGTCGACAGGTTGCCGCCGATCGTGCAGCTGCCTTCGGCGGCGAGGCTCAGCGCGAACAGCCGGCCGCCTTCGCGGGCGCGCGCCTGCACGTCGGCGAGGATCACGCCGGCTTCGACGGTGATCGTGTTGTTGTGCGGATCGAGCGCGCGCACGCGGTTCAGGCGCGCGAGGCTCAGCACGGCTTGGCCGCCGCTCGCGTCGGGCGTCGCGCCGCCGGCCAGGCCCGTGTTGCCGCCCTGCGGCACGAGCGCGACGCCGTGCGTGTTCGCGAGCCGGACGAGCGCGGCGACTTCCGCCGTATCGGCCGGTTTCAGCACCGCGCACGCGCTGCCCTTGTAGCGGCGGCGCCAGTCGGTCAGGAACGGTTCGGTGTCGTGCGGATCGGTCAGCACGCCGGCGGCGCCGATCGCGTCGCGGCAGGCGGATACGAAGGCTTCGGAAGAAATCATCACGGTCGGTCGCGTAAGGGTCAGGACGCAGCGCGCTGCTTTTTTGCCGAGCGCTTGAACGGCGCGACGTAGGCAAGCGCAGCCACGAAGAAGCCAACGGCGAGCGCGGTCTCGCACCAGCCGAGCGTCGCGGACAGCCCGCGGTCGGACATGCCGCGCACGATGCCTTCGGCAAAATAAATGAGGATCAGCATGCTCGCCCACTGCATCGTATAGATGTTACGCCGCCAGACGCCGGGCAGCGCGAGCGCGAGCGGCACGGCCTTGAGCATCAGCGCCGAGCCGCCCGGGCGCAGCGGCGCGAGCCACAGCTCCCATGCGAGCGACAGCGCGATCAGCGCGACCAGGCACGCGGCGGCGGCCAGCGCGTAGCGCGGCCGGGCGGCGACGGCGGGGCGGGCGGGCGTGTTCATGCGGCTTCGGTCGCCTGGGCCGCGGACAGCGCGGCCGCCGCGCGGGCA
>NZ_VWWG01000256.1:0-233 GCF_011753085.1 Burkholderia sp. Tr-862 | reverse complement strand
AAAAAAAAAAAAAGAGAAAAAAAGTGTATAGTACCAAATATCGTGAACATACGCCACCGTAGTCAAAACACGATCACAACAGGTACATGCGCCTTACGTTGTTGTGTCGTACCTCTCTGTGTAACGATAGTCACGTACGCCCCCTTCACAAGTCAGTATGCGTCGCGTGCTTACTAGTAGTGCAATCATACCTTCATGTCGCAACACACACGATGTTTCGAATCGCTTCACAG
>NZ_VWWG01000255.1:0-6033 GCF_011753085.1 Burkholderia sp. Tr-862 | reverse complement strand
CCGCGGCCGCGCGGCCGTCGCGCACCAGGAACGTCACGTCGCGCCCCGCCGCCGCGAGCCGGCCGCCGAAGTATCCGCCGACCGCGCCGGCCCCCACCACCAGGATTCGCATCGTTGCCTCCTTTCAGGTTCGTTCGACGCCGCCGCCTGAGCCCGACCGTCCGGGCACGACACGCCACCGTCATCGCCCGACAGTATAGCGACGGCGAATATGTATATGCATAGATGACCGCACCGCGCTCGCTGGTATCGAGCGGCTGCCGTTTCTAAGGGATTTCCCGCCTACGGCCAGGCTCGTGGCGCGCCGTCAATGACTTATCCCGTCACGCCGTTCCGGCGCGCTCGTTCGACCGACCGACCTCACTACCCATGCGCACCCTTTCCCTGAACCAGAAACTCGCCTCGATGATCGTCATCCTGTGGCTCGGCCTGCTCGTGATCGCCGGCGTCGGCGCGTGGCAGACACGCGCGTCGATGATCACGGACCGCCGCGACCAGCTGGCGTCGCTCGTCGCGCAGGCCACGAGCGTGACCGACCACTACTACAAGCTGTCGCAACAGAACGCGTTGCCGGAAGCCGACGCGAAGCAGAAGGCGCTCGAGGCGATCGCCGCGATGCGCCACGGCACCGACGGCTACATCTCGGTCAACGACTCGAAGCCGGTGATCGTGATGCATCCGATCAAGACCGACCTCAACGGCAAGGACGTGTCGAATTTCGCGGATCCGAACGGCAAGCACCTGTTCGTCGAGATCGTGAAGGCCGGCAACGCGGAAGGCGGCAAGGGCTTCGTCGAGTATCTGTGGCCGAAGCCGGGCGCCGACAAGCCGCAGGACAAGACCAGCGCGGTGCAGCGCTTCGCGCCGTGGGACTGGTATCTCGTGACCGGCATGTACATGGACGACGTGCGTTCGGCGGTGCTCGCGAGCGTCGGCCGCTGGTTCGCGATGACGGCCGTGCTCGGCGCGATCGCGACCGCCGTGATGGTGCTGGTGCTGAAAAGCGTGCGCGCGAACCTCGGCGGCGAGCTCGAGGTCGCGCTCGACGCCGCGCAGCGGATCGCACAGGGCGACCTGACCGCGCGCGTGAACGTCAAACATGACGACCGCGGCAGCCTGCTGCATGCACTGCATACGATGCAGAGCGGGCTGATCGACATGGTGGCGCGCGTGCGGATGGGCACGGAGAACATCAACGTCGGCGCGAGCGAGATCGCGTCGGGCAACACCGACCTGTCGCAGCGCACCGAGGAACAGGCAGCCGCGCTCGTGCAGACCGCGTCGAGCATGGACCAGATGACCGCGAACGTGAAGCAGAACGCGGACAGCGCCGCCCAGGCCGCGACACTTGCCGACCAGGCCGCGCAGGTCGCGTCGCGCGGCAGCGAAGTGGTCGACAATGTCGTGCGCACGATGAACGAAATCACCGACCGCTCGCACAAGATCGGCGACATCATCGGCGTGATCGACGGGATCGCGTTCCAGACCAACATCCTCGCGCTGAACGCGGCCGTCGAGGCGGCGCGCGCGGGCGAACAGGGCCGCGGCTTCGCGGTGGTCGCTGCCGAGGTGCGCTCGCTCGCGCAACGCTCGGCGACGGCCGCGAAGGAGATCAAGTCGCTGATCGTGTCGTCGAACGAAACCGTCGAGCACGGCGCGACGCTCGTCACGCACGCGGGCGAGACGATGGCCGAGATCGTGCAGTCGGTGCGGCGCGTGAATGAAATCCTCGACGAGATCAGCCATGCGTCGCGCGAGCAGAGCGCGGGGATCGAGCAGGTCAACCGGGCGGTGGGAGAGATGGATCAGGTCACGCAGCAGAACGCGGCGCTCGTCGAGCAAGCCGCGGCCGCCGCGCATTCGCTGCGCGATCAGGCCGAAGCGCTGCGCGACGCGGTCACGCGATTCGCATTGCCGGCCTGACATCGCCGGATTCGGCGGAATTCCGCCGAATCCATCGATTCCGGCGGACTCCACCTGACGGGCCGGCGCCGCGCGGTGCCGGCCCGAGCCCGGCCCGCGCTGCTTTCGCGCCTACCCCGCGCCGACCGGCTGGCTCG
Source organism: Burkholderia sp. Tr-862 (assembly GCF_011753085.1). Lineage (NCBI taxonomy): Bacteria > Pseudomonadati > Pseudomonadota > Betaproteobacteria > Burkholderiales > Burkholderiaceae > Burkholderia > Burkholderia sp. Tr-862. The sequence continues at coordinate 3,973 of NZ_VWWG01000255.1, read as the reverse complement.
CGCCCCCGGCGCCGCCGAACCCCAGCCCGGCCGCCCGCTGGACCAGCTCGATGTCGTTGGTCACGCCGAGTTTCTTCATCGCGCTGATCTTCTGCGCGCTGACCGTCTGCTTCCCCTTGTTCAGCCGCTGCGCGATCGTCTTGATCGGCACGCCGGCCAGATAGAGGCGAATCACCTCGATTTCGCGCGTCGACAGCTTCACCGGCGGCTGGTCGTGTTCGGCGAGCGCCTCGAGCGCGCGCCGGACGAGCGGCGACAGGTAGCGCCCGCCGCTGTAGCTCGAATGGATCGCGGTGACGATGTGGCCGACGTCGTCGAACTTGCTGACGAGGCTCGCGCCGCCTTGCGCGAGGATCGAGCGGAAGATCACCGGATTCTCGTTCCCGACCAGCGCGACGATGCCGACGTTCGGGCGCGAGCGGCGCAGCCAGTCGAACAGCGCGAGGCCGTCCATCTGCGCGTCCTGACCGATCGCATAGTCGACCAGCACGATGTCGCAGTCGATGCGGCCGAGCGCGTCGACCAATTCGCCCGGGGTCCGGGAGACGCCGACGAGATCGATCGCGCACGCGTCGCCGGCAATGTGCTCCATGCCCGCGAGCGTCAGCGGCCAGTCGTACGCGAAAACAGTGCGAATACTGAATTTCCCCATGCGCAGTTCCAGAAGGTTCGCCGGGCCGCGCGGCGCGGAATGCGCGCGCGGCCGGATCGGCGTTGAATGACGTTCGAGATATTTTTATCCCGAACGTCATTCTAGGAAGCGGCGCGCGGCCGGGATATCGGACGGTGTATAGATTGGCCTGCGGGAACGTAATACGAGTTTGATATTTGCGCCGGTCCGGCCATTCGGCGGCTGCCTGAGTCGGCCGGATGGCCGACATTGCGGGCGACGCGGGCCGCACGGCCGGCCCGCGGGGTAAAATTGCGGCCTTTGCATGCCACTCCGGGCGACCGGCCGCGGGCAGCGCGCCGCTCCCGGCCGCGCGCCCCGCCCGTTCGCCGCGCTTCCTCCATGACCGAATCCGATCTGCAATCCGACGACACCACCATCCACCAGGACGGCCTCTGGCACGACAACGGCTGGACCGCCCGCATCATCAAGAACGAGGACGACGATGGCTGGGCCGTCGAGATGATCAAGGACGGCGAAGCCGAGCCCGCGCTGGTCGGCCCGTGGACGATGGGCCGCGACAAGAAGAACCCGAAGCCGATGGACGCGAACGCGTTCCGCACGCTGGTGAAGACCGCGACCGAGGTGCTGATGCGTCACGAGCAGCAGCGCCGCGCGATGCTGCACAAGGAAGTGACGGTGCAGGACAACGACGGGCAGGATGTGTCGGTGACGCTCGACATCGTGCCGGACGAGTTCGAGCCGTATGCGCAATTGAAAGCGTTCGACCCGTACGGTGAGCTGCTGGCCGACGCGAAGGTGTCCGCCGGGTTCAAGCTCAACAAGGCCAGCGCCGCGCGCTGGGTCGAATCGGGCTTCGAACGGCCGGCCTGACGTCACGGGCTTACGGGCTGGCGGGCCGGCGCCTGCGCGGCGCCGCGCCGCGCGGGCGCAACCGCCGTCAGCCGTGCAGGCCGTGCGCGATCATCAGGCGGTACAGCGTCGCGCGCGAAATCCCGAGTTCCGCCGCGACGTCGGCATGCTGGTGCCGATGCCGCAACAGCGTTTCCTCGATCGTCTGGCGCTCGGCCTGCCGGCGCGCCTCGGCGAGCGTCGGCGGCCGGTGCGACGTGTATTGGCTCAGCTCGAGATCGACGGCCGAGATCAGCGGGCCGTTGGTCATCACGACCGCGAAGCGGATCCGGTTGATCAGTTCGCGCACGTTGCCCGGCCACGCGTAGTTGTGGATCGCCTCGATCGCGCACGGCATGAAGCCGCGAATCCGGTGCGAGCCGTCGTCGCGATAGCGCCGCAGCACGTGGTCGGCGAGCAGCATGATGTCGCGGCCGCGCGCGCGCAGCGGCGGCTCGTCGATGCGCAGCACACACAGGCGGTAATACAGGTCCGCACGGAACCGCCCCGCCTGCAGCGCGGCCTCGAGATCGACATGCGTCGCGGACACGATCCGCACGTCCACCGGAATCGACACGCGCCCGCCGAGCCGCTCGATCTTGCCCTCCTGCAGGAACCGCAGCAGGCTCGCCTGGCTCTCGAACGGCATGTCGCCGATTTCGTCGAGAAACAGCGTGCCGCCGTGCGCGGCCTCGATGCGGCCGATCTTGCGCTGGTGCGCGCCGGTGAACGCGCCGCGTTCATGGCCGAACAGCTCGGCCTGCAGCAGCGTCGGCGGGATGGCCGCGCAATTCACGGCGATGAACGGCGCGTCGGCGCGCGACGAATGCTGGTGGATCGCCGCCGCGGTCAACTCCTTGCCGGTCCCGGATTCGCCGGTGATGAACACGGCGGCCTCGGTGTTCGCGACCTTGCGGATCGTCGCGAACAGGCGGCGCATCGCGCCGCATGCGCCGATCATCGCACCGCCGGGCGGCGCGGCATCGACGGCCGGTTCGCTTTCCACCAGTTTCAGCATCCCGTACGCATGGCCGACTAGATAGCCGATCGTCGTGCAGGCCGTCGCATTGCACACATAGTCGAAGCAGCACTGGCGAATCATGCGCGCGACGGTGGCGTCGCGCAGCTGCTCGTCGTCGGCGAGCGCGACCCAGCCGATACGCGGGTCGCGCAGCAGCGCCTCGAACGAGGCGACGTCGGGGGGCGCGAAGTCGTCGAAATCGACGATGCCCGCGTGCAGGCGGTTCGCCTTGACGAGGTTGAGTGCGTCCGCAACGGATTTCGCACGCCACACGTCCCAGCCGCGCGATGCGAGACAGGCGATGAGCCCCGCATCGGGATGCTGCGACAGATACACGAGCGGGCGCGACAGCACGGTATGGGGACGCCGGAACGCGACGAACGGCGGCATGCATGCGGCCCGTTCGCCCCCTTGGGGGCCTGACAGTCTGATCGGGCAGTAATGGTTCACGATGGCCTCGCCGCGTAGGGTTGTCTGGCGGAGCGCGGCGCGAATCGGTGCGTGGCAGGCCTTCCTGCCCACGCGCCGCGCTGCCGGCGTGTCCGCTCGGGAAAGTTCGTTATCGGCAGAACACGACGCGCTGCGTGTAGATCTGCGGTTCGACGGCGGGTCGCGCGGCCTGGTTGAGGTCTTCGCGATAGGTGCGGTAGGTCCTGCCGTTGACCGTCACCTCCGTCGCGGACGCCGTCTCGATCGTGTTCAGCCCGTTGCGCTGCCAGTCGCTGACCTGCGCCGACGCGGACAGGTTCGACTCGCCCGCGATCTTCTGCGTGATCGCGCTGCTGTCGCTCCACGGCTGCGTCCGCATGTCCTCGGTGTGCTGCATCGCGCCGACCGTCTTGCCGGTCGGAACCGGCCCGCTCTGCGCTTCGAACGGCGCGCCGCGGCCGTACACCGGCGATTGCCACGACGGTGCGTGCCCTTCCTCCGGCATCATGTAAATCATCTGCGGGTCGCCGACCATCATCATCGGCATGCATCCGGTGTTGTCCGGGCGGCCGAGTGTCGTCAGCGCCTGCTGGACGCTCGCGGCGTTCGCGAGGTTCTGCTCGCTCAGGATGACAAACACCCCAGGATTCTGGAAAACCGACTGCGCGGCGGCTTGCGTGCCGTACAGCAGCAGAGCGACCAAAAAGATCCTCATGATTGAGGCCTCCTTGTACCCTCGTCAGGCAAAAAGAGGTGTTGGCCTCGGGGATGGGACCAACACCCGTCAAACTTGCGACGTGCGTCGCGCAGCGGACCCGGCGGCTCCCGTGCGCCCGGCATGCGGTCGCGCGAGAGCCGGGCCCGCGTGCTTACGACGACGTGCTCGTCGAGATGATGGCCGGCGCCGGCATGGCCGGCGCGGCCTGCTGGTCGACCGTGGCCGGCGCCGGCTCCTTCGCCGTGTCGGAACCGGCCGGCATATCGGCGGACGACGCAGGCGA
>NZ_VWWG01000254.1:0-6096 GCF_011753085.1 Burkholderia sp. Tr-862 | reverse complement strand
GCCGCGGGATCGCCGCCGCGCTCGCGCTCGGCGCGCAGGCCGCGCAACTCGGCACCGCGTTCCTGACGTGCGCGGAAAGCGCGATCGCGGCGGACTGGAAGGCGCGGCTGCTCGCGAGCGCCGATACGTCGACGCAGGTCACGCGCGCGATCACCGGGCGTCATGCGCGCGGATTGCGCAACACGCTGATGGCGCGGCTCGGCGAACGCGTGGCCGATGCCGCACCGTATCCGGTGCAGAACGCGCTGACGCAGCCGCTGCGCCAGGCTGCCGCGCGCGCGAACGACGGCGACTACCTGTCGCTGTGGGCCGGGCAGGGCGCGCCGCTCGCGCGGCGGCGCGACGCCGCGCTGACGACGTCGCAACTCGTCGACGCGCTCGACGCCGAATGGCGCGCAATCGCCGTATGAATGGGTCGACGGCCGTGTGACCGGTTCGTGTCGGCGCCTCTATCGCGTGAAGAAACGCGCGTGCTGTCACGCGCGTTTCATTCAATGATCCCGTGGACAAAATACCGAATCGAAATGACACGGGAATGCTTTAAATCCACCTTCCATCCGGCCGCTCGTAATTAGCGGAAACCCTTATCAGGCGGGGCTTCCGGAGTATTCGAGCAGTCATTCCAAAGCGCCCATATCGGTAGTGTTACCACTACCCCAAAAAAGTCCCACAAATTAATTTGATCACCTACACTTGCGCGCAAGTACGGACGGGGGGCCGCTAAAAGCGGTTGTCTTTACGTGCTTGAGGCCAAGTGCATGAACGATGCAACCGGCGAATCGTCCAGTGATGCAAACACAGGGATGGCAGCGGGGCACCGGGCGATGGCGTTTTATTGGGACCGAAACTGGAGACTTACATGAATATCAAGATGCAAAAGCTGCTGCCGATCACCGCCGCGGCGATGCTGTGCGTTGCAGCTGCAAGCAACGCGGCCGCCGATCAAGTCGTCAAGATCGGCCACGTCGCGCCCTTGACGGGCGGCATTGCACACCTGGGGAAGGACAACGAAAACGGTGCACGTCTCGCAATCGAGGAGATCAACGCCAAGGGTCTCACGATCGGCGGCCAGAAAATCACGCTGCAACTCGATGCGCAGGATGACGCGGCCGACCCGCGCCAAGCCACGCAGGTTGCGCAGAAGCTCGTCGACGACAAGGTCGTCGCGGTGGTCGGCCACCTGAACTCGGGCACGTCGATCCCGGCCTCGAAGATCTACAGCGATTCGGGCATCGTGCAGATCTCGCCGTCGGCGACCAACCCGGCTTACACGCAGCAGGGCTTCAAGACCACGTATCGCGTGGTGGCGACCGATGCGCAGCAGGGTCCGGCACTCGCGAACTACGCGCACTCGAAGGGCATCAAGAGCGTCGCGGTGGTCGACGATTCGACCGCATACGGCCAGGGTCTCGCGAACGAGTTCGAGAAGAAGGCGAAGGCGCTCGGCCTGAAGGTGGTGTCGCACGACGCGACCAACGACAAGGCGGTCGACTTCCGCGCGATTCTGACCAAGATCAAGGGCGAGAATCCGGACGCGATCATGTACGGCGGCATGGACGCCACCGGCGGCCCGTTCGCGAAACAGGCGAAGCAGCTCGGCCTGCGCGCGAAGATCTTCGCGGGCGACGGCGTGTGCACGGAGAAGCTGGCCGACCTGGCCGGCGATGCGACCGACAACGTCGTGTGCTCGGAAGCCGGTGCATCGCTCGAGAAGATGCCGGGCGGCGGCGCGTTCAAGGCGAAGTACGAGAAGCGTTTCGGCCAGCCGATCCAGATCTACGCACCGTTCACGTATGACGCCGTGTACATCATCGCCGACGCGATGAAGCGCTCGAACTCGACGGACCCGGCGAAGATCCTCGCCGCGATGCCGGCGACGAACTACACGGGCGTGATCGGCACGACGACCTTCGACGCGAAGGGCGACCTGCGTCACGGCGTGATCTCGCTGTACAACTACAAGAGCGGCAAGAAGACGCTGCTCGATGAAGTGAAGATGTAAGCTGACAAGCGGTCGACAGAAGGGGTGAAGGCGCGCCCGCGGCAACGCGGGCGCGCTTTCTTTTTGGCGGGCGCGCGGCAGGCGGCGTGCCCGTCGTGCGCTCAGATTTTCAGGTGCGCGAGCACCTTCGGCGCGATCACCGCGACGAGCGCCGCGCACAGCGCGACGACCGACAGGCCGACCGTCAGGTTCGCGGTTTGCGCGACCGCGCCGATCACGACCGGACCGAACAGCAGTCCGAAGTACGCGAGCCCGGCCACGTGCGCGAGACCTTCGGCCGCGTGGATGCCTTTCACGCGCGCGGCGGCGGCGAACAGCACGGGCATCATGTTCGCGAGGCCGAGGCCCATCAGGGTGAAGCCCGTCAGCACGGCGATCGGGTTCGGCAGCAGCAGCGCGCCGATCATCCCGGCGCACGCGAGCGACGCGCTCGCGAACACGAGCTGTGGCGCGCCGAACCGCGCGCGTACCGCGTCGCCCGCGAAACGCGCGATCGCCATTCCGCCGGAGAACGCCGCATACGCGGCGCTTGCGAGCGCGGGGCTCGCCGCGACGACGTCGCGCATGTAGACCGTCGCCCAGTCGTACATCGCGCCCTCGGCGATCAGCGCAAGCAACGCGATGCCGCCGAGCATCCACAGCGCGGCCGAGCGCCAGCGGTTGCCGCCGCCGTGCGCGTGCTCGTGATGCGGGACGTGCGGGAGCACGGCCGGGCTCGCGGCCAGCAGCACCGCCGCGTTGATGGCCGCCGCGAGCGCGAGATGCACGGCCGGCGCCATGCCGGCCGACAGCAGCGCACCGCCGACCGCCGCCCCCGACATCCCGCCGATGCTGAACATCCCGTGCAGCGACGACATGATCGGCTTGCCGAGCGCGATCTCGACCGCGCTCGCCTCGGCGTTCATCGCGACGTCGAGCGTCGCCATCGAGAAGCCGAACAGCGCGAGCACGACGAGCAGCATCCAGTAGTCGGGCACGACGAGGATCAGCGCCGCGCACGCGGACATCACGAGCCCGCCGCCGAGGCACGCGGTGCGCGAGCCGACCCGCGCGATCCAGCGCGCGATCGTCAGCATCGCGGCGATCGAGCCGCCCGCGACCGCGAACAGCGCGATCGACAGCAGCCCGGGGCTCAACGCGAACTTGTCGCGTACGGTCGGCACATGCACGCCCCACGACGCGTACATCATGCCGGCGACGAAGAACAGCGCCATCGTGGCCGTGCGTGCGCGCTGGCGGACCGGCAAGGCCAGCGTGCGATGCGCATCGGGCGGCGCGGCGAAGTCGGACGAGGATCGGGAGGAAGATTCGGACATGGAACACGCTTGAATGGACGGTGCGCGGGCGCGTCGCGCCCATCGGATTCGTCCGATTCTATCGAATCGCTTACGGTCTTGCCGGCGCGCTGGCCGTTCGGCCGATCGGGATCGCCACCCACGCCGCCACGCCACCCACGCCACCTGCGCGGGCCGCGTCAGCCTTCCGGCCGATGCCCGGCCGGCCGCGGCGGCGGGTAACATCGATGCGCAGGCGGTGTGCCCCGAAGCTTGCCCGTGCTGCGCGTCTTCGCCATCCTTGCCGCCCAGTCCTTCCGACCGCAGGAGTCACCGTGAACATCGATCCCGCCCTTGCCGTGCACCTGCTGCACCGCTGCGCACTCGGCACGCTCGCGACCCACGCGCGCGACCCGCAAGGTTTTCCGTATCCGACGGTCGTGCCGTTCGCACCCGATGCGAATCATCGGCCCGTGATCCTCGTGAGCGGCCTCGCCGAACACACGCGCAACCTCGCCGCCGATCCACGCGCGGGCTTTCTCGTCGTCGACGCGCCGGGCGGCGACGTGCTCAACGCCGAGCGCGCGACGCTGCTCGGCCGCTTCGTGCCGCTCGGCGACGATCCGCATGTCACCGCGCGCTACACGCGCTACGAGCCCGACGCCGCGCGCTATCTCGCGCTCGGCGATTTCGCGTTCTGGGCGCTCGACATCGAGCGGCTGCGCTATATCGGCGGGTTCGGCCGGATGGGCTGGGTGGACGGCACGGGCCTCGATGCGCTGCCGCCGCTCGGGTTCGACGACGAACGGGCGTTGTGGGACGCGTACGACTCGAGCGGCGCGCGCCGCGACGGGCTCGACCTGCTCGGCGTCGACCGCCACGGCGCCGACTGGCGCTGCGACGGCCGCCGCGTGCGCACGCCGTTCGATCCGCTGCCGGGCGACATCGGCCCGTTGCGCGAGCGGTTGATGGCATGCGCGAGGGATGTGACGTGACGCCGCGCATGCCGCTTCGTCTGTATGGCGAATAGCGCCATACGATTTACACAAACCTGTCGCGGGATGAAAGCTTTGATTTTCCCACATGCAGGGTAATTGCGTATGTTGATAGGCCTATTACCGAAATCGGTAATGTCCTAATCTCTATGCAAGCGCATGAAAATTTGAGAAAAGGCCGTTGCCGGTCAAAATGACATGCGTGAATTACAATTGGTCTCGGGATTTTCGTGAATCCCGCTTCTATCAAATCTTTTTTGTGCTAATCTCTGCCTTCGAAAATCCGAGGCACAAATATTCCATGAATGGTGAGCTGGCTGAGACCGGCGCCATTAGTCATATAGAAAGGGAAACTATGTCTTCTTACAAGGACCTGCTGGCCCAGCGGGAGAAGCTGGAGAAGCAAATCGAAGAAGCGAAGTCGCGCGAATACGCCGAAGTGCTGAATGACGTGAAGCAGAAAATTGCCGACTACGGCTTTTCGCTCGCCGAACTCGGCCTCAACCGCGCGAAGGCAGGCAAGGTCGGTCGCCCGCGCGCAGGCGTGGCAGCCAAGTACCGCGATCCGGAAACGGGCGCGACGTGGTCGGGCCGCGGCAAGCCGCCGCGCTGGATCGCCGGCAAGAACCGCGAACAGTTCACGATTTAAACGTCCGTTTAAGTCGTCGCCTCAAAAAGAGCCGCGTGTCCGTCCAGGAGCGCGGCTTTTTGTATTGTGGCATCGGAGTGTATGCGTGTTGTCATGAAAATGTCAGAAATGGCGCGTGAATGAAAATGCGACCCGTTCGCATAAGCGATTGATTTAAATGGAAAAATTTGAGTTATCGGAATGCCTTGCGGGCTCCGTTTGATAGAATTCCGTATCCCAACCGATATCTCGTATTTCATGTCCACGTTTTCTGGCGACGCGCAAAGCGCGGATAAGCACACGGTCGCGCGCAAGAGCACCCTCGTCAGTATTGTGCTGAATGTGGTGCTTGCAACGTTTCAGATCGCCGTGGGTGTGGTTGCGCATTCGCAGGCATTGATTGCCGATGGCGTGCATTCGATTTCCGATTTGATCTCGGATTTTGTCGTACTGGTTGCGAATCGCCATAGTGGTGCATCGCCGGATGCCGATCACAATTACGGACACAGCCGCTACGAGACGGTCGCATCGCTGTTCCTCGGCGCGATCCTGATCGCGGTCGGCATCGGCATGCTCTGGCGCGCCGGCAACCGTCTTGTGGACCTCGAGAACATCCCGGCCGTCCATTTCTCCGCACTGATCGTCGCGCTGACCGTGCTCGTGTCGAAAGAGGCGCTGTTCCGCTACATGCTGCGCGAGGCGCGGCGCGTGCGGTCGGCGATGCTCGTCGCGAATGCGTGGCATGCGCGCTCGGACGCCGCATCGTCGCTCGTTGTCGCAATCGGCATCGTGGGCAGCCTTGCCGGCGTGCGGCTGCTCGACCCGATCGCCGCCGCGATCGTCGGCTTCATGGTCGCGCGCATGGGCTGGACGTTCGGGTATGACGCGTTGCAGGACCTGTCGGATCGCGCACTCGACACCTCCGCTTCGGCCGAGATCCGCGCGCTGCTCGTGGCCACGCCGGGCGTGCGCGACGTGCACGAGCTGCGCACGCGCAAGATGGGCGATGCGGCGCTCGTCGACGCGCACATCCTCGTCGATCCGATGATCTCCGTATCCGAAGGGCACTACATCGCGGAAACCGCGCGTGCGCGCGTGCTGCGCGACCCGCGCGTGCTCGACGCGCTGATCCACGTCGACCCCGAGAACGACGCAGCGCGCCGTCCGGCGCTCGCGCTGCCGCCGCGCGCCGAGATA
>NZ_VWWG01000253.1:0-6324 GCF_011753085.1 Burkholderia sp. Tr-862 | reverse complement strand
GGCGGTCGGCGGCCTGACGGGCGGCAGCGGCACCGGCGCGCTGTCGAAGACCGGCGGCGGCCTGCTCGCCCCGGTCACGACGACGCTTGGCACGCTGGCCAAAAAGTAACGTCACGCCGGCAGCCCGTGCGGCGCCCGTACCGTCGTCGACGGTCGGGCGCCGCACGCGTTAGGGCACCCGGACACCCGATGCCGCCCTCCCCGCGATCGATCGCTACCCTTTCCCCGCTATCCCGCGCCCAATCCTCCGCAGAAATCGGTCCTGAAAGGAAGACACGTTAAACTCTCACCTCGCGAGGTGCGCCGCCCGCACCCGCCATCCATCGCCAGCCGCGCGCCCCCCGGGCCCGGCCCCCGACCCATGGAGTGAGTGTCAATGAGCGGCGGACTCCCGTTTCCCGCATCCCGAATGTCGTTCCCGTCCTCGACGGTCTTCCTGGTGCTCGCAGCCGCCGCGCTGCTGTCCGGCTGCGGCTTGCTGCCGACCCAGAATCCGCCCGCGCCGATCAGCGAGGCGCTCGTCGAGCCCATCGAGGAAACCGCCGGCGAGCCGCTGACGATGCCGCCCGTGCCCGCGCCGACGCCCCCAGAGGAACCGGAAGCGCCGAAGAAGCCGCACCGTGAAGTCACGCGGCCGAAGCCCGTGCAGCGCCCCGAATCGCCGACACCGCCGCCGCCTCCGCCCGCGCCGCTCGTCGCGACGCGCCCGCTCGACCGCACCCAGATCCATGCACTGCTCGACAGCGAAGTCGCGCGCCGCAACGGCAAGGTGATCGGCCGCGCGGTCGACATGGTGATCGACGCGAACGGCAATCCGCGCGAGATGATCGTCAACCTGCAGGGCTTCATGGGCATCGGCGACCGCAAGGTCGTCTTCCCGTGGAACGTGTTCCGCTTCACGCCAGGCGGCAAGCAGGAGCCGATCGTGCTCGACGTGCCGTCGGGCGACCTGCCGCCTGCCGCGAGGCCCAAGGCCGTGCCGCTGTCGGGTTCGGCCGCGGCGTCCCCCACCACGCGACTGCCGATGCTCGACAGCGACGTCGAGCGCCCGAACGGCACGAAGATCGGCCGCGTCGTCGACGTGCTGATCGACCGCGCCGCGCAGCCGCAGGCCGTCGTGCTCGACCTCGGCGGCCTCGTCAATACCGACCGCCGGTCGATCGCCGCGAGCTGGGGCGCGCTGCGCTTCGTCACGCGTGACAAGGCGCTGCACCCGCAGCTCGACCTGAACGACGCCCAGATCAAGGCGGCGCCGCCCTACGCGGCCGACAAGCCGATCGTCGCGGTCTACCCGCCCGTTGCCCCGGCACCGGCGCAAGCTTCCTCTGCGAGTGCGACCCGATGACGATCAAGCATTCCGTCACCGTACGCAGTCTGCGGTCCCTCGACTGGCTCAACTTTTTCGTTGCAAACGTTCAAACCGGGTTCGGTCCGTTCATCGCGTCCTACCTCGCGTCGCACAAGTGGACGCAGGGCGAGATCGGCATGGTGCTGTCGATCGGCACGATCAGCGCGATGGTCAGCCAGGTGCCGGGCGGCGCCGCCGTCGACGCGCTGAAGAACAAGAAAGGCGCGGCCGCATGGGCGATCGTGGCCATCATCCTGTCCGCGGTGCTGCTCGCGTCGAGCCCGACGATCGTGCCGGTGATCGCGGCCGAAGTGTTCCACGGCTTCGCGAGCTGCATGCTCGTGCCGGCGATGGCCGCGATCTCGTTCTCGCTGGTCGGCCGCGCCGATCTCGGCGACCGGCTCGGCCGCAACGCGCGCTGGGCGTCGATCGGCAGCGCGGTCGCGGCGGGCCTGATGGGGCTCACCGGCGAGTATTTTTCCGCGCGTGCTGTGTTCTGGCTGACCGCGGTGCTGGCCTTGCCCGCGCTGTTCGCGCTCGCGATGATCCAGCCGACGCACGAAGTGATTCCGCAGTCGTCGAAGCCCGACGATCACGACGAAGGCGAGCACCGCGAGACGCTGCTCGAGCTGCTGCGCGATCGCCGGATGCTGATCTTCGCGTCATGCGTCGTGCTGTTCCACCTGTCGAACGCGGCGATGCTCAACCTCGCGGCCGGCGAAGTCACGGCCGGGATGGGCGAGAACGTGCAGCTCGTGATCGCCGCGTGCATCATCGTGCCGCAGGCGATCGTCGCGATGCTGTCGCCATGGGTCGGCCGCTCGTCGCAACGCTGGGGACGCCGGCCGATCCTGCTGCTCGGCTTCTCCGCGCTGCCGGTGCGCGCGCTGCTGTTCGCCGGCGTGAGCAGCCCGTACCTGCTCGTGCCGGTGCAGATGCTCGACGGCATCAGCGCGGCCGTGTTCGGCGTGATGCTGCCGCTGATCGCGGCCGACGTCGCGGGCGGCAAGGGCCGCTACAACCTGTGCATCGGACTGTTCGGTCTTGCGGCCGGAATCGGCGCGACGCTCAGCACGGCCGTGGCCGGCTATGTCGCCGATCACTTCGGCAACACGACCAGCTTCTTCGGGCTGGCCGCGGCCGGCGCGCTCGCGGCGCTGCTGGTCTGGCTCGCGATGCCCGAAACGCGCGTCGAAAATGGCGACGTGACCGCCGGCGAGCCGGCCGCCGCGTCGCCCGAACAGGCGCACTGACGCGCTCGCACCGCCCCTGCTTCTTGGCACGACACGATGGATACGATCAGGACACTCAACGAAGCCCGCCAGCAGATCCAGCAGTCGATCTTCGATCTGTTCAAGGGGCTGACCTTCGGCGAACGACTCACGCAGGGCGCGCTGATGGCGCTGCAGGCGGTCTGCGGCGCGTGCCTCGCGTACGCGATCGGCCGCGCGCTGCACACCGAACAGGCCGTGTGGGCGGCGGTCACCGCGATCGCCGTGACGCAGCACAACTACTCGGACACGATGTCGCTGTCGCGCGACCAGTTCATCGGCGCGATGATCGGCGGCCTGCTCGGCTTCGCGGGCGCAGCGCTCGGCGGCGACCGCCTCGTCGCCTATGCGCTCGCGGTCGCGCTCACGATCGTCAGCTGCTGGTGCCTGAACGTCGGCAGCGCGGCGCGGCTCGGCGGCGTGACCGCGACGATCGTGCTGCTGTTTCCGGGAAACGGCCCGCTATGGGACATTCCGCTGATGCGGCTCGGGGAAGTGGCGCTCGGCACGGTGTGCGCGCTGGCCGTGTGCTGGGCGATGTCGCTGATCGAGCGACGCTGGTTCCGCCGGGCGGCGGCACAGTGACGCGGCGCCGGGCAACACGCCCGGCAGCCGGATGAACGATCGGAAAGAAACGTTACGGACCGACCCGCAGCACGATGCCCGAACCGATCTGCACGAGCAGGTAGTCGCCGCCGACGCCGACCCACTGATAGCCGCGCGGCGGCGCACTCAGATGATAGCCGCGCCAGTCCTCGACCACGTACTGGCGATCGCGGAATTCGCCGGGAAGCCGGTCGCCCTTGTGCCACTCGCGACGCGGCTGGTCGGCCCAGCGCGGCGGCACGTCGTCCTCGTGGCGCATCTGGCCGGGCGGCATGTGCTTCGGGCCATGACCGCGGTGCATGCCATGATTGCCGTGGTTGTCATCGTTGCCGTGATCCTGCGCCATGGCTGCGGGTGCCGCGAAACCCGCCACGATCAGCGCGGCCAGCATCGTCCCGTGCATCTTCTTCATTGTTCTTCCCTCCGAGTTGTCACGTCGAACCGGAAACAACGGTGCCTGCCCGATCAAGACTAGCACACCGATGTGACCCCGCGGCGTGACCCGGCGTCACGCCGCCTGCTGCTGGTACTGGATGCGGTGGAGGTGCGCGTACAGCCCGCCGTGGCGCAGCAGTTCTTCGTGGCTGCCCTCTTCGACGATCTTGCCCGCTTCGAGCACGAGGATCCGGTCCGCACGCTCGATCGTCGACAGCCGGTGCGCGATCACGAGCGTCGTGCGCCCTTCCATCAGCCGCTCGAGCGCGGCCTGCACGTGGCGCTCGGACTCGGAATCGAGCGCGGAGGTCGCCTCGTCGAGGATCAGGATAGGCGCGTCCTTGTAGATCGCGCGCGCGATCGCGAGCCGCTGTCGCTGGCCGCCCGACAGACGCATCCCGTTGCCGCCGACCAGCGTGTCGAGCCCGTCGGGCATCGCGGCGACCGCGTCGGCCAGGTTCGCGGCCTCGAGTGCCGCCTGCACGCGTGCGCGGTCGGGCGTCTGGCCGTACGCGACGTTCGCGGCGATCGTGTCGTTGAACAGCACGACGTCCTGGCTGACCATCGCCATCTGGCCACGCAGCGCGTGGATGTCGTAGTCGGCCACCGGCACGCCGTCGACCAGGATCGCGCCGCCCGTGGGGTCGAAGAAGCGTGGCAGCAGGTTCACGAGGGTCGTCTTGCCGCTGCCCGACGGCCCCGCGAGCGCGACCATCTCGCCCGGCGCGACCTTGAACGAAATGCGGTCGAGCGTCGGCCGCTCGGATGCGCCGTAGTCGAACGACACGCCACGGAATTCGATCTCGCCACGCGCGTGCGGCAGCGCGCGGCCGCCGCCCTGCGGCTCGGCCGGCTCGTCGATCAGCCCGAAGATCAGCTCGGCGGCCGTCATCCCGCGCTGCAGCGGCTGGTTGACGTCGATCAGGTGCTTGAGCGGGGAAATCACCAGCAGCATCGACGTGACGAACGCGACGAAGCCGCCGACCGTCGTCTGATCGTTGGTCGACTGCACGACCGCGATCGTGATCACGACCGCGAGCGCGATCGACGCGAGGAACTGCGTCAGCGGCTGCGCGAGCCCGCCTGAGATCGTCATGCGCATCGCGTAGCCGCGCAGGCGCTTGCTCATCGCCGTGAAGCGGTCCATCTCGTACGTCTCGCCGTTGTGCACCTTGACGACCTTGTAGCCGCCGACCGTCTCCTCGACGATGTACGACAGCTCGTTGGTCAGCGTCTGGTGCTCGCGGTTCAGGCGGCGCAGGCGGCGGTTGATCTTGCTGACGAGCCAGCCGATGCCCGGCAGGATCACCGCGACGATCAGCGTGAGCCGCCAGTTCAGGTAGAACAGGTAGCCGAGCAGGAACATCACGGTCAGCGAGTCGCGCACGAGCGTGACCATCACGCCGGTCAGCACCGACAGGATCTGGTTGACCTCGAACACGATCGCGTTGATCACCGTGCTCGCCGTCTCGCGCTGGAAGAACGACGCGCCCGTGTGCAGCATCCGCTGGAACATTTCGAGCCGCAGCTGCAGCAGGATGCGGTTCGATACGTAGTTGAGCAGGTAATTCGACGCGTACTGCGACACGCCGCGCACGAGCGCGAGGCCGATCACGGCCATCGGCACGTACCATTTCGCGCGGTCGCTGCCGTGCGAGCCGAAGCCGTGGTCGAGCAGCGGCTTGAGCAGCGCCGGAATCCCGGCTTCCGTGGCCGCGACGACGCCCATCGTGACGACGGCGAGCACCACGATGCCGATCAGCGGCCGGATGTACGGCCACAGGCGCTTGAGAACCGTGAGCGGCGACGTGCCCGTGCCGTCCATCGGTTTGCGAAGAGTGTTCTGGGTTTCCAAGGCAATCCTTCTTGAGCCGCGACGCGGCGCCCGGGGCATGGCTGCCCGGGATTCGCCCAGTCCGGCGGTTGCCGAAAAAGGCCCAACATTATAGCTGTACCGCCCGCGCCGGCACGGCCGTTGCCGAAGCGGCCGCCGGCCGGTGCGCGGGTATACTGCCGCTCACCGTTTTCTCCGCCTTTTCGACGATTTCATGGCAGAACCCACCCTCGGCGTCGCCCTCATCGCCCTCAACGCGGCCGCGCGGCTCGCGCAGTGCCTCGACGCGCTGGCCTTCGCCGACGACGTCGTCGTGATCGATGGCGGCAGCACCGACGATACCGTCGCGATCGCCCGTGCGCACGGCGCCCGCGTGATCGTCGAGCGCGACTGGCCAGGCTTCGGCCCGCAGAAGAACCGCGCGCTCGCCGCGCTCGACACCGACTGGATCCTGTCGCTCGACACCGACGAGGTGGTCAGCCCCGAACTCGCGCAGTCGATCCGTGCGGCCATCCGCGCGCCGGGCGCGCAAGTCTACGCGCTCGATCGGCTGTCGAGCTTCTGCGGCCAGTGGATCCGCCACAGCGGCTGGTATCCGGACTGGGTGCCGCGCCTGTTCCGGCGCGGCGCCGCCCGCTTCTCCGACGACCTGGTGCATGAACGGCTCGTGTTCGACACGCCCGCGCAGCGGCTGGCGGGCAAGCTGATGCACTATTCGTACGAGGATTTCGAAACCGTCGTGCGCAAGCTCGACGCGTATTCGACGGCCGGCGCGCGCCAGCGCCGCGCGGCCGGCCAGCGCGGCGGCTTCGGCAAGGCGCTCGCGCGCG
>NZ_VWWG01000252.1:0-6197 GCF_011753085.1 Burkholderia sp. Tr-862 | reverse complement strand
CACGATCAGCTTCGTCGGCCTCGTCGTGCCGCATGCGCTGCGGCTCGCATTCGGCAACGACCAGCGCATGCTGCTGCCCGCCGCGATGCTCGCGGGCGGCGGCGGCGTGATGGCGGCCGACCTGCTCGCGCGCACCGCGATCGCACCCGCGCAATTGCCGGTCGGCGTGATGACCGCGTTGATCGGTGTGCCGGTGTTCCTGTGGATGTTGCCGAGGAGACCGATGCGATGACGCGCGCCGTACCGCATACCGCCGGTGACATGACCTGCGCGGCGGTCGACCTGACGCTGAAGGCCGGCGACCGGACGCTGCTCGACGGCTTCACGCAGGCGTTCCGGCCCGGTGAAATCTGGTGCGTCGCGGGGCCGAACGGCGCAGGCAAGACGACGCTGCTCGCGACGCTCGCGGGCCTGCGGCAGCCGGCCGGCGGCCACGTCGAGATCGACCGCCTGCCACTCGCCGCGTGGCCGCCTGAACAGCTCGCACGGCGCCGCGCGCTGATGCCGCAGCAACTGCACGACGCGTTCAGCGCGACGGTATTCGACACGGTGCTGCTCAACCGCTTTCCGTATCTCGGCGGCTGGGGCTGGGAGCGCGACGGCGACCGCGCGGCGGCGCGCGATGCGCTCGCGACGTTCGGGCTGAGCGCGCTCGCGTCGCGCGACGTGCTGTCGTTGTCGGGCGGCGAGCGGCAGCGCGTCGCGCTGGCCGCGACGCTGTGCCAGGACGCGCCGCTGATGCTGCTCGACGAGCCGCTCGCCCATCTCGACCTGCATCACCAGATCGATGGCCTCACCGCGCTGGGCACGTGGCTCGACGCGGGCCCGCGCACGGTGCTGTTCTCGTGTCACGACCTGAATCTCGCGCGGCGTTTCGCGACGCACGCGCTGTTGCTCGACGGCCGCGGCCGTGCGTGGGCGGGCCCCGTGCACGACGTGCTGACGCCGGCGCGCGCGAGCGACGCGTTCGGCTACCCGCTCGTGCTGATCCGAGAGAACGGCCGCGACGCGCTGCTGCCCGCGTGGCCCGAGCGGCGATGAACTTCTTTCTTTCGATGCGCGGCACCGGCCGCGCCAACGAGGCAATCTTCCGATGACGAATCCGACCGACTTCCCTCCTGCGATCGCGCCGCTCGACGATGCGCTGCGCAAGCGCCTGCAGCACGTGATCGATCACAAGACCAAGCCGCCCGGCAGCCTCGGCCAGCTCGAGGCGATCGCGTTGCAGATCGGCCTGATCCAGCGCACCGAGCGGCCGCACGTGCAGCGTCCCGTGACGATCGTGTTCGCCGGCGACCACGGGATCGCGGCCGAGGGCGTGAGCCCGTATCCGCAGGCGGTCACCGCGCAGATGGTGGCGAACTTCCTGGCCGGCGGCGCGGCGATCAATGCGTTCTCGGGTGTCGCGCAGTGCGTGCTCGAGATCGTCGATGCGGGCATCGCGTCGACGCTGCCGGTATCCGACCGGCTCGTGTCGCTGCCGGTTGGGCGCGGCACGCGCAACTTCGCGGCCGAACCCGCGATGACGCGCGACGAGGCGACGACGGCGCTCGCGGCCGGTGCCGCGCGGGTTCGCCTGCACGCATCGCTTGGCACGAACGTGATCGGCTTCGGCGAAATGGGGATCGCGAACACGTCGTCGGCCGCGTGCCTGATGAGCCGCCTGCTCGACGTGCCGATCGACGCGTGCGTGGGGCGCGGCACGGGCCTCGACGACCAGGGGCTCGCGCACAAGCGCGCGGTGCTCGGCCGCGCGCTCGTCCGGCATTCGCACGCGATCGCGCCGCTCGACGTGCTCGCGACGTTCGGCGGCTTCGAGATCGCGATGATGACGGGCGCGTATCTCGCGGCCGCGAGCGAGCGGATGACGATCCTCGTCGACGGCTTCATCGCGACGGCCGCGCTCCTCGTCGCCGAGCGCATCGCGCCCGGCGTGCGCGACTACTGCGTGTTCTCGCATACGTCACACGAGGCCGGCCACCGGCGCATGCTCGAGCATTTCGGCGCGAAGCCGCTGCTCGCCCTCGACCTGCGGCTCGGCGAAGGCACGGGCGCCGCGCTCGCGCTGCCGCTGGTGCGCGCGGCGGCCGCGTTCCTCACCGAGATGGCGAGCTTCGAATCCGCGGGCGTCGACAATCGTGACGCCTGAGCGCGCGCGCGGCGGCGTACGCGCCGAACTGCGCTACTTCTTCGTCGCGCTCGGCTATTTCACGCGCGTGCCGGTGCCGCGCGCGATCGGCTACGCGGCCGGCGATCTCGACCAGGCCGCGCGTTACTTCCCGCTGGTCGGCGCATGCGTCGGCGCGTGGGGCGCGCTCGTCTATCTCGCGGCGCTGCGCGTGCTGCCCGCATCGATCGCGGTCGGCCTGTCGATGGCCGCGACGCTGCTCGCGACCGGCGCGTTCCACGAGGATGGCCTGGCCGACAGCTGCGATGCGTTCGGCGGCGGCTATACGCGCGAAGACGTGCTGCGGATCATGCACGACTCGCGCATCGGCACGTTCGGCGCGGTCGCGCTCGTGATCACGCTCGGCCTGAAATGGCAGGCCCTCGCGGCCATGCCGCCGCTGCGCGCCGCGTGGACGATGGTCGCCGCGCATGCGGCGAGCCGGGCGGCGGCGGTGAGCCTGCTGATGTCGCTCGACTACGTTCGGCCGGAGGGCAAGGCGAAGCCGGTCGCGCAGCGCATGGGCGCCCGCGCGGCCTGGGTCGCGGCCGCATTCGGGCTGCCGTGGCTGTTGTGGCCGGACTGGCGCGCGGGTGTCGCGGCCTTCGTCGCGCTCATGCTCGTGCGGGCATGGGCGGCCCGCTATTTCGTGAAGCGGATCGGCGGTTATACCGGCGACTGTCTCGGCTTCGCGCAGCAACTGGGTGAACTCGCGATCTATCTGGTGGTGCTCGGATGGATCTCGTCCTGATTCGCCATCCGGCCGTCGATGTCGAGCCGGGCGTTTGCTACGGACGCAGCGACGTGCCGCTCGCCGCCTCGGCCGACGCGGGCGCGCGGGCCGTGCGCGAGCGCCTGGCAGCGCTCGGGGCACCGTTGCCCGAGCAGGTCTGGACGAGCCCGCTGATACGTTGCGCGTCGATCGCCGAACGGCTCGCGCAGGCGTTGGGCGTGCCGCTGCGGCGCGACGCGGGCTGGCAGGAAATGGACTTCGGCGCGTGGGAGCTGCAGCGTTGGGACGATATCGACCGCGCCGCGCTCGATGCGTGGGCGGCCGACCTGATGCATGCGTGCGCGCATGGCGGCGAAAGCGTTGCACGATTCGCCGCGCGTGTCGCGCGGATCGCGGACGCGGTCGCGCAGACCGACGCGCCGCAATGGGTACTCACGCATGCGGGCGTGATTCGCGCGCTCGCAGCGCACGCGTTGCGCGTGCCGCTCGATACGCTGCTGTCGCGACCGGTGCCGACGGCCGGCGTCGTGTGGTTGCGCGTGGATGATGCTGCACGCACGTGGGAAGTCGTCCACTGGGACGCGTAGGCGAAGCGCATGCTCGCCTGAAGCGCACAAACGCTTCGAAGCGCGGAATCAGCGCGCCGGCCGCCGCGCCCGCGCGGCGTCCAGATCCTCGCACAGCGCGGCCGCGCCTTGCGCGATCCGTGGTGACGGCCGGGTCAGCAGATCGCCGTCGATCGCGAACAGGTTGTTGCGCGCCACGGCCGTCAGCGCGGGCCACGCACGCCAGCGCGCGAGGCTCGGCAGCGGCGCGTCCGAGCGCGTCGCGCCGGCGCTCGTCGTCACGATCGCTTCCGGATTGGCCGCGAGCACGGCCTCGTCGGTGACGCTCGGCGCGAGCGGCTTCAGCGCCGCGAACACGTTGCGGCCGCCGCACAGCGCAATGACTTCGTTGAATAAGTGCTCGCCGTTGAGCGTCGTCAGCGGCCGGTCCCATACCTGGAAGAACATCGTGACGGAGGCGCGCGCCGCGTAGCGTGCGCGCAGTGCCGCGATGTCGCGCGAGAACGATGCCGCGGCTGCGTCGGCGACCGGTGCCGTGCCGAGCAGCGTCCCGAGCTGACGCAGGGACGTCGCCACGTCGTCGAGGTGCTTCGGTTCGCTGAAGAACAGCGGGATGTGCAGCGCCCGCAGCGCATCGGTCTGCCGTTCGGCATTGCCGTGCCGCCAGACGACGATCAGGTCCGGCTTCAGCGCGGCGATCCGCTCGAGATCGAGCGCCTTGTTGTCGCCGACGCGCGGCACGGCCTGCGCGGCGGGCGGATAGTCGCTGTACGTGACCGTGCCGACCAGCTTCGCGCCGCCGCCAGCTGCATAGACCAGTTCGGTCGCATGCGGCGCGAGACTGATCACGCGTTGCGCCGGGGCGGGCAGCGTGACGGTATTGCCGGTATCGTCGCGGGCCGTGACGTCGGCGTGAGCGACCGGCGCGTGCGCGAGCGCGACCAGCGTCGCGAGCGGCGGCAGTCGGCGCAACAGGCCCAACAGACGAGCGTTCATGCGGATACCTGTTGCAGCATCGGGACGCACTCCGCGAGCGCGCCGGCGACGCGCCGCCATTCGGCTTCGCAACCCGGCAGGCCGACGCGCACGCTCGACGGTTGCGCGAAGTGCCGCGTCCAGATTCCGCGTGCGGCGAGCGCCGCATGCAGCGCGCCGGCGCGCGGGTCGTCGGTCCAGCTGAAGAGCGGTGTCGCGTGCACGGAGAAGCCGTGCGTGCGCAAGAGCGTGGCGAGTCGTTCGCCGTCGGTCGCGAGCCGTTCGCGCGCGGCCGCCTGCCATGCGCGATCGGCGAACGCGGCGGTGACCGCGTGACGCGCGGGGCCGCTGACGGTCCATGCGCCGAGCACGTCGCGCAGCGCGGCGACCAGGTCGGGATGCGCGAGCACGAAGCCCGCGCGAATGCCGGCGAGCCCGAAGAACTTGCCGACCGAGCGCAGCACGACCAGACCCTGTCGATCGGTGTACTGCGCGAGCGATGGCGTGGCGCCCGTATCCGCGAAGGCCTCGTCGACGATCAGCGTGCCGCCGCGTGCCGACAGCTGCGCATGCCAGCCGAGCAGCCGTTCGGTCGGCACGCATTCGGCGGTCGGATTATTCGGATTCCCGACGATGACGTGACGCACCGTTGCAGGCAATACGTTCGCGTCGATGTCGAGCGGTACGACGCGATGGCCGTGGCGCGCGAAGGCCGGCGCGTATTCGCCATACGCGAGTGCCGCGACGCCGGCGTCGCCGGTTGGCAGCAGCGCGGGCAACGCGCGGATCGCGGCCTGGCTGCCGGCGACCGGCAGCACGTGCGCGGCATCGGGCGCGTGATAGTAGCCAGCCGCGCACGCGGCGAGCGCATCGCCGTCGTCGGGCAGCCGGCGCCATGCGTCGGCCGGGACCGGCGGCACCGGATAGCCGACCGGATTGATGCCGGTCGAAAGGTCGAGCCAGTCGTCGTGCGGAATGCCGTGGCGGCGCGCGGCTTCGTGCAGGTTGCCGCCGTGCGGGATGCGTGCGTCAGACATGATGGGTAGCGAGGATGAGTGCGCCGCTCGCGACGAGCAGCGCGAGCCACAGCGCGAGCGTGCGCGTGACGAGCGACAGCGCGGCGACGACGTGCACGGCCGTCGCGCTCGCGCCGGTGCCGAGCGCGGGACGGTCTTCGATTTCGCCGTGATAGACGGCCGGGCCGCCGAGCTGCACGTTCAGGCTGCCGGCGCCTGCGGCCATCACGGGGCCCGCGTTCGGGCTGTCCCAGTGGCGTGCCTGCGTGCGCCAGCAGCGCCACGCGGCGGCCGTGTCGCCGAGCAGCGCGTAGCTCGCGGCGGTGAGGCGTGCGGGAATCCAGTTGAGCGCGTCGTCGAGGCGCGCGGCGGCCCAGCCGAAGGTCAGGAAGCGCGGCGTGCGGTACCCCCACATCGCGTCGAGCGTGTTCGCGAGCCGGAACAGCAGCGCGCCGGGGCCGCCCGCGACCACGAACCAGAACAGCGCGCCGAAGATCGCGTCGTTGCCGTTCTCGAGCGCCGATTCGACGGCCGCGCGCGACAGCGCGCCTTCGTCGGCTTCGCTGGTGTCGCGTGACACGATGCGCGCGGTCAGCGCGCGTGCGGCGTCGAGATCGTGCCGCAGCAGCGCGGCGGCGATCGGTGCGACGTGGTCGGCGAGGCTCTTCGCGCCGAGCGCGAACCACAGCAGCGCGACGTGCAGCGCGGCCGCGAGCGGCCAGGGCAGCACGGCCGCAGCT
>NZ_VWWG01000251.1:0-6316 GCF_011753085.1 Burkholderia sp. Tr-862 | reverse complement strand
CTTATGTCCTCGTGCACCCCCACGACGGTGCGGAGGGGCGGGCCCGTGTCCGCGAGCCCAGGGCCGTCCGGGCGCGGGGCGACGAGTCCCGCGAGGCGGCCGCGAGCGGCCGCGCGGGCAGCGCCGTGAACCTATTTTTTCAACGTCCGGTAGGAAACCAGATCGTTGATCGGCCCGATCTCCGGCCCGGTCGTGCCGGGGCGCGTGGCGACCTGCACGACCTTCTCGAACATGATGATGAACGGCGAGTTCGCGAGCACGGACTTCTGCAGTGCCTCGTAGCGCTGCGCGCGCTTCGCGGACGACGGCTCGACCAGCGCGGCCTCGGTATCCTTCGTCAGCTGCGGGATGTCCCAGCTGTTGCGCCACGCGAGCATCTTCGTCTTCGACTGGTCGGAATTGTCAGGATTCCATGCGAACCCGCGCGCGTTGCTGTTCGGGTCCATGTAGTCGGGCGACCATTCGCCGATGAAGATGTCGTGCTGGCGCGCGCGGTACTTGCCGATCGCCTGCTTCGCATCGCCCGGGATCAGCTTCACTCGGATGCCGGCCTGCGCGAAGTTCGCCTGCAGCGCCTGCGCGATCTCGATGTACGGGTAATCGTTCGGCATGTCCATCGTCACGTCGAAGCCATTCGGCAAGCCGGCCTTCGCGAGCAGCGCCTTCGCCTTCGCCACGTTGAGCTTGTACGGGTTCGAATTCAGCGTGCCGAGGAAACCTTCGGGCAGGAAGGTCTCGTGCACCTTGTAGGTCGTGCTGACGATGTTGCGCTGGATGCCGTCGTAGTCGACGAGCCACTTCATCGCCTGCTGCACATCCGGCTTCGCGAGATTCGCGTTCTTCGTGTTCAGGCTCAGGTACAGCAGCGCGGACACGGGCCACGACGCGACCTTGATCTTGCCGGCCTTGGTCAGCGCGGCGAGGCTGTCGGGGCTCAGGTTGCGCGCGGCGTCGACGTCGCCGTTTTCGAGCAGCAGCCGCTGCGCGGACGCCTCGGGCACGTGGCGCAGCACGACGCGTTTCATCGGGTACGGCGCGCGGTACTTGTCGAAACGCTGCAGCACGATGCTCTCGTTCGGCGACCACTTGACGAGCTGGTACGGGCCCGAGCCCGCGTCGTTGGTCTTCAGCCAGCCGCTGCCGAAATCGTTGCCCTGCTGGTGCGACATCAGCAGCTTCTTGTCAAGCACCGACGCCGGGCACGCGCTCAGCACGTTGAGCACGAAGCTCGGCGCGTACTTGCGGTCGGTTTCGAGCACGAAGGTCTGCGGATCGACCACGCGCACCTTCTGCATCACGTTCGCCTTCGTGAGACCGAGATCGGCAAGCACGCCGGCCGGGCCCTTGTCGAGCTGGATGGTGCGCTGCAGCGACCATGCGACGTCGTCGGCGGTGACCGGGTTGCCGGAATGGAACGCGAGGCCGGGGCGCAGCTTGAACGTGTAGGTGACGCCGTCGGCGCCGACTGTCCACGATTGTGCGATCTGCCCGTCGAAGCGCGTCGGGTCCGTCAGGTCGACTCGCACGAGCCGTTCGTAGGTGTTCGCGACGTACTCGGACGGCACGAGCTCGTAGATTTCGCTCGGGTCGAGGGTCGTGAATTCGCCGAGCTGGGTGGCGACGACGAAAATGCCGGGCGGCGTCGCGGCCTGCGCCGGCAGCGCCGGAACAAGCGCGACGAGCGCGGCGCTGACGAACAGCCGGGACAGCAGATGCTTCATGCGGGCTCCGTGGAAAGGGAATCGTGGTGCGATTCTCTCATCGACGGCTGCCCGGATGAAAATATTCGACGGGCGCGCATGACGGCGCCCAAGGTACGGCTTGCGGGCCGGGCGGGGCGCCCGGCACCGGCGGCGCTTAGATCACGCAGCGCGCGATCGCGAAGCGCATCGCTTCCTCGGCTGGCTCGCTGCCCGAGCCGCGCACGACCTTGACGACCGAGCCGCCGCCCGACGGCGTGAGCGTGACGAAGTACGAGCGCGAGCCGACGGTGATGTCGGTCACGCCGTTGTGCTGCGACTGCTCGGTGCCGGACAGGCGGCTGTCGAGGCAGTTGGCGATCGCGTGTGCCGGGCGCGCCGACGATACATAGATCATCGGCGCCGAGCCGGACGCGGCCGAGTCGGACGAGGGCGCGGAACCGCAGGCGGCGAGCAGGGCGGCGGGAAGGAGCAGCAGGAATCGTTTCATGATCGGAATCGTCGTGGGTCTCGTGTCGAGGCTGGGGCGCGGGGTACGCGAAACGCGGAGCTTCGCGACGAAACCGCCGGAATCGTGCCGTTTTTGACGGTCGATACGGGCGGCGGCTGACGTCGGAGTATACCCGCGGCACTTGTCGCATACGGCCTGCTGAAACGATTCGATACATAAGCGCCCGCTGTCGCGCGGCGGCAGCGGGCGTTTCAAAGGATGGCGAATCGACGTTTGCCGGCGTTACTGGCCGATCTTGTGGCTGACCGCGTTTTCCTCCCGGTTCAGCACGTGCTTTTCGCTCTGCGTAATGTGGCCGCGATCCTGCGCGGCCATGTCCCGCTCTTCCTGGCGGATCCTGCGGTCGTCACGGTGCAGGCGCGCGGCCCGGGCGTGCGACTTTCTCCTGTCGTTGCGCACGAATCGTCGGCGCTTGTCGAAACAACGCTGTGCGGGCCCCGGCTGTTGACGTTTCCGCCTGTATCGATTGCAAGTCTTTATTACGTCCTCGAACGGCGATGACGCCAGCAATCAAGCCAACGATAACGGCGCGCGATCAATGCGCGCCCGCCGCCGCCGCGTCCGCATCGCCGCCGCCCGAGCGCGACGGCCTGGTGATCCAGATCAGCGGAATGATCGCGATGAAGATGATCGCCGACACGTAGAAGATGTCGTTCAGCCCCATCACGGCCGCCTGCGAATCGACCGAGGTGTTGAAGAACGCGAGGGCCGAATCGGGGCTCAGGTGCAGCAGCGAACGCGCGGCGTCGAGCTGCTGCGCGAAGCTCGGGTTGCCGGCGCTCGCCTGTTCGGTGAGCCGGACGTGATGCAGGATCGTCCGGTCGTTCCACGCATTGCTGATCAGCGACGTGCCGACCGCGCCGCAGAACGTGCGGCCGAAATTCGACAGGCCGGCGGCCGCGGGAATCTTCTCCGGCGGCAGCCCCGACAGGATGATCGCCGTGAGCGGCACGAAGAACATCGCCATCGGAATGCCCTGCAGCAGCGTCGGCAGCACGAGATCCCAGTGCGACACGTCGGAATAGAACGTCGTGCGCATCATGAACACGACCGCGAAGCCGACGAAGGCGAGCGTCGCGAGGTAGCGCGGATCGGTGCGCGGCAGGATGCGTCCCATCACCGGCGTCAGCAGGATCGCGAAGATCCCGAGCGGCGCGGTGGCGAGCCCCGAGTCGATCGCGCGATAGCCGAGATAGCCCTGCATCCACTGCGGCAGCAGCACCAGCGTGCCGAAGAACATCCCGTACGCGACCGAGATCGCAATCGTGCCGCCCGCGAAATTGCGCTGCGTGAAGAGCCGCAGGTCGACGATCGGATTGGCTTCGGTCAGCTCCCACACGAGAAAGAAAGCGAAGCCGACCAGCGCGACGACGCCGAGCGCGACGATGACGGGCGAATTGAACCAGTCGAGATCCTTGCCCTTGTCGAGCATGATCTGCAGCGACGCGACCCACAGCACGAGCAGCAGGAGGCCGACCATGTCGATCGGCAGGCGGCGCACCGGCGATTCGCGATCGCGGAACACGAACCACGTGACCGCCGCCGCGAAGAAACCGACCGGAATGTTGATGTAGAAAATCCACGACCAGTTGTAGTCGTAGGTGATCCAGCCGCCGAGCGACGGCCCCGCGATCGGGCCGACGAGCGCGGTCATCGACCACAGCGCGAGCGCCGTCGCCGATTTCTGCCGCGGCCATGCGCCGAGCAGCAGTGCCTGCGACAGCGGCGCGAGCGGCCCGGCGACCGCACCCTGCAGGATTCGCGCGGCGAGCAGCGTCGGCAGGTTCGGCGCGATCCCGCACAGCCACGACGCGAACACGAAAAGCAGGATCGACGTGACGAACAGGCGCACCTGGCCGAAGCGCTGCGTGAGCCAGCCCGTCAATGGAATCGACACGGCGTTCGCGGCCGCGAAGATCGTGATCACCCACGTGCCTTCGTCGACCGACACGCCGAGGTCGCCCGAGATCGTCGGGATCGCGACGTTCGCGATCGACGAGTCGAGCACGTTCATGAACATCGCGAGCGATACCGCGATCGTGCCGATCGCGAGCCGGCCGCCCGTCAGCGGGCCTGGAGTGGACGAAGAGGACATGGCGTTCCTGCGTGAGGGAGGGGGTCCGTGCGGCGCACGCTGACCGTCGCACACGCGTACGCGCGCGACGCCTGCGCGGGAGAACCACGAAGCGGACGGACACACGCTGCCCGCGCGCCGGCCAAGCGGCGGCGACGCGTTGCGGCGTGCGGTTCAGGCGTTGAATCGGAGGCGCGAAGCCGTGACGGGCTCCGGCAGGCGGGCGAGTACCGGTCAGGAAGGCGCGACGCGCGTGACGCGTCGGCGTGCAGCCGGCCCATGGCTGCCGTAGCGTGTGGTGTCGTTTTGCATCGCAACAGGCTAACGATGCGATGAGCGGCGATCAACGCTCGCCCGCTCATTAATTCCTTTCGGGTGCCGCAATAATCCGGACGGTACGCGCCGACTGCCGGTCGTGCGATGCCGGTTACGGCGCATTCCGCCAACCGGTGAAGACTTCCGTCAGGAACTCGACGAAGATGCGCACCTTGCTGTCGAGCGTCGCGCGGCGCGGATAGAGCGCGTGCAGTTCGACGTCGTCGGTGCGGTGCCAGTCGGGCAGGACGATCTCGAGTTCGTTCT
The DNA here is from genome assembly GCF_011753085.1 of Burkholderia sp. Tr-862. NCBI lineage: Bacteria > Pseudomonadati > Pseudomonadota > Betaproteobacteria > Burkholderiales > Burkholderiaceae > Burkholderia > Burkholderia sp. Tr-862. Next base: position 1,449 of record NZ_VWWG01000251.1, on the reverse strand, counting down.
TCTCGAGCCGCCGCGCGATGTAATGCGTGGAGATCAGCGCGATGCCGCCGCCGCTCGCGGCCTGGCGCAGCACGGTGATCGATTCGTTCGAAATCAGCACGGGGCGGATCGGCACGTCGGCCACGTCGCCGGCCGCGTTGGTGAGCCGCAGCGTCAGGCCGGGCGCGTCGCGCCCCACGTACAGGATGTCGTGCTGTGCGAGTTCGTGCGGTGTCTGCGGGCGCCCGGCGCGTTCGAGGTAGGCGGGGCTGGCGGCGAGCTTCGCGTGCGACCAGCCGAGCGAGCGCGCGACGTAGCCGGAATCGGTCAGCATGCCCGCACGCAGCGCGACGTCGAAGCCGTGCTCGACGAGGTCGAGCGGGCTGTTGTCGTAGATCAGCACGAGCTGCACCCTCGGGTAGCGCCGGTGAAACTCCGCGAGCGCCGGCTCCAGCTCGAACAGGCCGATCGAGTAGGGCACCAGCACGCGCAGCGTGCCTTCGGGATCGGTGCGCAGTGCGCGGGCCTGGCGGTCCGCGTCGAGCAGGATTTCCTCCGCGCGCAGGCAGCGCTCGTAATAGTCGCGCCCGCCTTCGGTGACGGACACGCGGCGCGTGGTTCGATACAGCAGTTGCACGCCGAGATCGTCCTCGAGCTGCTTGACCTTGCGGCTCACGCGGCTGAGCGGCATGTCGAGTTGCACGGACGCGGCGGTGAAGCCGCCGCGTTCCACCACGCGCAAGAATATCCGGATGCTATCGAAGTCCATACAGGTTGTTTTTAGTGCTTGGCCTGCGCGCATCTTACCGTCGCCAGTGGGATGGCTGCGTGTCGGTCATGCCGATTATCCCGCCCGCTGCAATAACGCATCCCGTGGGGCCGGTAGTGGCGGCTGTGGCGCGGTCGTATGCTCGCCGCATGAAATTCGCTTTCCCCAGCCTGCCGCCGTTCGCGGTCGTGCGCACCGCGCTGCGCGACGCATGGCCCACCTTGCCGCCCGGCGCGCTCGGGTTCGCGTTGCGCAACACGGCCGCCTCGCTGCTCGCGCTTTACATCGCATTCCGGATGAACCTCGACGACCCGAAATGGGCCGCGTCGACCGTGTGGATCGTCGCGCAGGGCACACGCGGAATGGGGCTGTCGAAGAGCCAGTACCGGATCCTCGGCACCGCGATCGGCGCGGCCGTCGCGCTCGCGCTGACCGGCGCATTCGCGCAGACGCCCGAGCTGTTCCTGACAGCGCTCGCCGCGTGGATCGGCCTGTGCGCGGGCGTCGCGACGTTCCTGCGGAATTTTCGTGCGTACGCGGCGGTGCTCGCCGGCTATACGGCCGCGATCATCTCGATGGATGCGGCGTCCGCGCCGCTGCACGCGTTCGATATCGCGACCGCGCGGTTCCTGTATGTGATGGTGGGCATCTTGTGCGCCGCCGCGTTCGAAACGGTGTTCGCGCCGGGTTCGCCGCTGTGA
>NZ_VWWG01000250.1:0-6729 GCF_011753085.1 Burkholderia sp. Tr-862 | reverse complement strand
CCGCCGCGCCGTCGGTCTCGAACCGTGCGAAGCGCAGCCGGCGACGCGCGCCGAGGTCGGGCAGCGCGCGGGTGGCCGGTGCCGCGAGCGCGGCGCCCAACACCGCGCCGAGCGCGTTGGCCGCGAGATCGAGATTCGACGCGACGCGCATGGGCAGGTAGGTCTGCAGCGCCTCCATCGATCCCGACAGCAGCACGCCGAGGCCCCCCACGATCAGCGTCGCGGCCACGCCGCGCCAGCGCGGATGCAGCGCGAGCACGCCGAGTGCGCCGAATGGCAGGTAGCCGAGCACGTTGGTCACGACGTCGAACGCGGTCACATAGCGCTGCATCGGCGCGAACAGGTAGTCGAACGGCCCGATGCCGAGCGACATCCAGCCGTCGAACGGATACAGCGAGGCATAGACGATGAGCGCCGCGTACGCGGCGAACGCCTGTCGCGCCAGCGACGACGCGCGTGGCGTGCCCGGCACGTTCATCGCGGCTGCACGCTGCGCGTCACGGGTTGCCCGCGTACGCCTGCACGCCGACCCAGGCGGCGATCTGCGACACGAGCTCGTCGCTCGCGGCCGCGAGCGCACGCGCGCCGCCGGCCGCATCGGGCGTGCTCGACGGCGCGCGCGCGACGAACGTGCGCTGGCCGAGCACCTTGCCGTCCTGCATCAGCGTCGCGCGCGCGGTGACCGCGCCGTGACTCTGCGACTGCCCGTCGAACACCTGCTCGAATTCGTTCAGGTCGACCTTCAACGTCGGCGCGCGCACGCCGTCGGAGCCTTCGAGCACCGCGCCGCGCGACGACAGCGCGCCGCGCAGCCGCTGCGTGAGCAGTTGCGCAGGCGGTGCGGTCCAGCGGCTGTCGCGATAGACGGCCGTGCGCTGCGCATCCGCATACGTGAGGCGGTAGACGAACTTGTCCGTGTCGAGCGCGTCGGGCGCGGCGACGTCGAGCACCTTCAGCGCGGGGCCCGTACCGGCCGTCACGACCGACGCGGCCGGCCCGAGGTCGTAGCGGACGTTCGACAGCGCCGCGCCGTTGCCGGCGCAGCCGGCGGCGAACGCGAGCATCAGCATCGCGAGTGCGGTCGCGGCCGGACGCAGCGCGCGATCAAGGATTCGTGGCATGGCATGTTCCTGCATGATGTTTCCGGTTTCGATGGCGTCATTGCCCGGCCTCACTCCGGGCCGGGCGGTCGATGGGCTGGCGCTGCGCGTCATTTCCCGGCCGCCGCACCCGCGCCCGGCCAGACGAAGCCCGCTTCGCCGGGCCCGGGCGCAGAGCCGGGCGAACCGAACAACAGACTGCTCGGGTTGCGGCCGAGTTCACCGGCGACGTCCTTCAATTGCCGCGACGCATCGCCGACGCTGCCCGCCAGCGCGTTGAAACGCGGCAGCGTGTCGTACTGGACCCGCGCGTTCAGGTCGTTCAGCGCGACGCCGACCTGCTCCGCGGCCGAGCCGGCCTTGTTCAGGTTCGACACGAGCGGCCCGTTCGGCTGCAGCAGCGTATTCGCCGACGCCATCGTGCGATTGACCTCGTGCATCGTCTGCGGCAGCGCGGCCACCGCCGGCGCGAGCTGCTTCGACAGCGTCGCCGCCCCGTCCGCCGCGTGCTGCAGGCTTTCGGCCGTCGCGCGCAACTGCTCGCGCATGTCCGGCGACATCAGCGCGTTCGCGCTTTCCGCCGCCTGCTCGAGCTGCCGCAACAGCACGTCGCCGCGCTCCTGGAGCTGATCGAACAGGCTCGGCCGCATCGGAATCTGCGCGATCGCCTTCGGCGACGACGGCAGCGGCGCCAGGTCGCGGCCCGTGTCCTCGAGCTGCACGAACGCGATGCCCGTCACGCCCTGGAAGCCGAGGCTGCCGTAGGTCGACTGCGTGATCGGCGCGTCGCGATCAACGAGAATCCGGATCCGGATCTGGCCCGGATGCGTGCGATCGAAGCCGATCGACTGCACCTTGCCGACGTCGAGGCCGCGAAAGCGCACGGCCGCGTCGGGGAACAGACCCGTCACATTGGTGCGCGCGAGCAGGTCGTACGGCACGCGCACGGTGCGGTCGACGTTGAACCAGAACACGGTGCCCGCGATCGCCAGCGTCAGCGCGATCGTGAACAGGCCGGCCCAGAACGCATGTGATTTGTTTTCCATCAGGAGATTCCTTGTCCTTGCCGGTTACAGCTCGACGCTCGAGAGCGCCGGTTCGAGGGCGGCCTTCGGCAGCTTCGCGCGCCGCTCGGGCGGCAGCGCCTGCAGTGCGCGGCGCCCGCGCAGCCCCAGGAAATATTCGTGGATGAACGGATGGTCGACGTTCGCGGCCTCCTCGACCGGCGCGGCGACCAGCACCTTGCGGTCGGCCAGCACCGCGACGCGCGTCGACAGCGCGACCATCGTGTCGAGGTCGTGCGTCACCATCACGACCGTCAGCCCGAGCGTGCGATGCAGCGTCGCGATCAGCTCGACGAATTCGTCGGATGCCTGCGGGTCGAGGCCGGCGGTCGGCTCGTCGAGGAACAGCAGTTCGGGCTCCAGCGCGATCGCGCGCGCGATGCCGACCCGCTTCACCATCCCGCCCGACAGCGCGGCCGGCATCTTCGACGCGTGCTTGCATGGCAGCCCGACCATCTCGAGCTTCAGCATCACGATGTCGTGCAGCAGGTCGGGCGGCACGCGGCCGAGTTCGCGCAGCGGCTGCGCGACGTTGTCGAACACCGTCATCGACGAGAACAGCGCGCCCTGCTGGAACAGCATCCCCGAGCGCGTGCGCATCATCCGCGCGGTCGCGTCGTCGATCTTCGAGGTGTCCTCGCCGAACACCTTGATCGTGCCGGACGTCGGCCGCTCGAGGCCGAGGATCTGCCGCACGAGCGTCGTCTTGCCCGACCCCGAGCCGCCGACGATCGCCACGATCTCGCCGCGCCGCACGTCGAAATCGAGCTTCTGGTGAATGATGTTGCGCCCGTAGCGCTTCGTCAGGTTGCGCACCTCGATCACGAGGTCGTCGCCGGGCGCAGCGGCCGGCGGCGTGCCGGCCGATCCGGCGCCGACTGCCGCCGTATGGGCGCTGGCGGCACCGGCCGCCGATTCGTTCGACGCGTTCATCCGAGCCCCACGTTCTGGAACATGATCGCGAACACCGCATCGGCGAGGATCACGACCGTGATCGACGAGACGACCGACGTGGTCGTGCCTTCACCGAGGCTTTGCGAGTTCGCCTTGATCCGGAAACCGAAATGGCATGCGACCAGCGCGATCAGCATGCCGAACACGACGCCCTTGCCGACGCCGATGTACAGGTTCGCGATCGGCACGACACCCGGCAGCGAGCGCACGAAATAGTTGATGTCGATCCCGAGCACGAATTTCGCGGCGAGCGCGCCGCCGCTCAGCGCGATGATGTTGGTCCACATCACGAGCAGCGGCATCGCGACGCCGAGCGCGAGCACGCGCGGCAGGATCAGCCGCAACCCGTGCGGGATGCCCATCACGCGCATCGCGTCGAGCTCCTCGGTCACGCGCATCACGCCGATCTGCGCGGTGATCGCCGAGCCCGAGCGGCCCGCGACGAGGATCGCCGACAGCACCGGGCCGAGCTCGCGGATCACCGACAGCCCGAGGATGTTCACGATGTAGCGGTTCGCGCCGAATGTTTGCAGTTGCTGCGCGGACAGGTAGCTCAGCACGATGCCGATCAGGAACGCGACCAGCGCGGTGATCGGCAGCGCCTGCGCGCCGGCGCTGTAGATGTTCGCCGAGGTTTCCTTCCACGGCATCGTCTTCGGACGGCGCAGCACCGACAGCGCGTCGAGGATCACGAGGCCGAACATCGCGATGCCGCCCTGCAGGTGCTCGGCGAACGCGAACAGCATGAAGCCGAAGCGCGTGATCGGGCCGAAGTGCACGACGCGCTCGGGCGCCTCGCGCTGGCTGTCGAGCCGCTCGATGCGCTCGAAGATCGTGCGCTGCGTGGGGCTCAGCGCGACGCCGTCCGGCAGCTTGCGGCCCCACACGCGCCACAGCGCCTGGCCGCCGACGTGGTCGAGCCGTTCGATGCCGGACAGATCCCATTCGCTCACGCGCCCGGACGCGATGCCCGCGACGCGGCGCGCGACCACGCCACGGTTGCGCGCGAGCGCGAGCGCGGTCCATTGGCCGTACAGGCGCACCGTCTGGCCCTGGCCGCCGGCGTCGACCGACAGGCCGGGAGGAGTCTCGAAGTCCAAGGGCGGGTTGTTTGCAAAAGGATGACAGCGGCCATTGTAGCGAACCGCCCGGCGCAGCGACGTGAGGATTTCCGTCGGGGCGCCCGGCCGGCGCGCCGGGCCGAGGCGCCTGCCTGCCCGTGCGTGGCCCGGCTCGGCTTGCCCCGTGCGCGACCTTTCATTCTTCCGTCATGTTTCCTTTCGATACTCTCACGCGCGCACATCAGGCCGTCGGCGCCCGCGCCGCCATTTCGTTGCGCACCTCGCCCTTCATCGTCGCGAGTCATAGAACAGAACACCGAACAGGACAATCGATGCGTCTCCCCCCGCTTTCCCGCCGCCGCGTGGGCTCCGCCGCCGCGCTCGCCAGCCTCGCCTTCGCCCTCGCCGGCTGCGGCGGCGACGACGTCACCGCTCCGTCGTCGCAGGCCCAGGCACCCGCCGGCACGACCGCCACGCTCGCGCTGCTCGAAACGACCGACCTGCACACCAACGTGCTGTCATATGACTATTTCAAGCTCGCCGCCGACAACTCGCTCGGCTTCGAGCGCGTGTCGACGCTGATCGCGCAGGCGCGCGCGCAGTACCCGAACACGCTGCTGCTCGACAACGGCGACACGATCCAGGGCACCGCGCTGTCGGACTACCAGGCGCTCGTCAAGCCGATCGGCTGCGACCAGACGCTCGCGATCTACAAGGTGATGAACGCCGCGAAGTTCGACGGCGGCGGAATCGGCAACCACGAGTTCAACTATGGGCTGCCGTACCTGTCGCAGGTGACCGGCAACACGTTCGACGTCGACGGGCTGCCGGCCCCCGCGCAGCAGAAGAAGTGCGCGGGCCCGAACTTCCCGCAGGTGCTCGCGAACGTGATCAGCGCGAAGACCAACGCGCCGCTGTTCACGCCGTACACCATCCTGACCCGCACGGTGACGGCCGTCACGCCCGACGGCAAGACGGTCAGCGCGCCGGTGAAGGTCGGCATCATCGGCTTCACGCCGCCCGCGATCATGAACTGGGACAAGCGCTGGCTCGACGGCAAGGTCTATACGACCGGTCTGAAGGAAGCGGCCGAGAAGTACATTCCGGAGATGCGCGCGAAGGGCGCCGATCTCGTCGTCGCGATCTCGCACGGCGGCCTCGACAACGCCGCGTATTCGCCGACGATGGAAAACGGCAGCTGGTGGCTGTCGAAGGTGCCCGGCATCGACGCGATGCTGATCGGCCACTCGCACCAGGTGTTCCCGGATGCGAACAGCACCGTGCCGCAGTTCAACCTGCCGGGCGTCGACAAGGCGAAGGGCACCGTCAACGGCGTGCCGACCGTGATGGCCAACTTCTGGGGCAAGCATCTCGGCGTGATCAAGCTCGGCCTGAAGTTCGACGGCAACGCGTGGAGCGTCGACAAGTCGCTGACGACCGTCGAGGCGCGGCCGATCCAGAACGCGGACAAGAGCTACGTCGCCGCCGACCCGTCGGTCTCCGCCGCGATCGCCGCCGAGCACCAGGCGACGATCGACTACGTGAAGACGCCGATCGGCTCGACCGACTACCGGATGAACTCGTACTTCGCGGACGTCGGCGATCCGGGCGCGATCCAGATCGTCAACGAGGCGCAGGCCGACTACGTGCGGACCTACGTGCAGGCGAACCTGCCGCAATACGCGTCGCTGCCGGTGCTGTCGGTCAGCGCGCCGTTCAAGAGCGGCTTCGGCGGCGGCAGCGACTACACCGACGTCGCGCCGGGCGCACTCGCGATCAACAACGCGGCCGATCTGTACCTGTATCCGAACACCGTGTACGCGGTGAAGGTGAACGGCAGCGACGTGAAGAACTGGCTCGAGACGGCCGCGAAGCGCTTCAACACGATCGACCCGACCAAGGCGACCCTGCAGCCGCTGATCAGCAGCTTCCCCGGCTACAACTTCGACATGTTCACGTCCGCCGATCTCGCGTACGAGATCGACGTCACGCAGCCGGTCGGCAGCCGGATCAGGAACCTGACGTACAAGGGCGCGCCGATCGACCCGAACGCGCAGTTCATCGTCGCGACCAACAACTACCGCGCGAGCGGCGGCGGCAACTTCCCGGGCCTCGACGGCAGCAAGACGATCTTCGCGTCGCCCGACGCGAACCGCGACGTGCTGATCTCGTTCATCAAGAAGCGCGGCGCGATCACGCGCGCGGCGGACGGCGCGCAGCGCAGCTGGCGCTTCACGAAGCTCGCGAGCTCGGTCGCGCACGTGCGGTTCACGTCGGCGCCGAATCGACTCGGCGATGCGGCGGCAGCCGGCCTGAGCGGCCTCACGCAGGTCGCGGCCGACGACGGCTCGGGCAAGAACCTCGCAATCTACGAGATCGACCTCACGCAATGACCATGAGACCCGCGATGCAACCGATCCGGACGATGCGACCGGTCGAGGCCGGCTTCACCGCCGCCGCGCGGCGCCTGCTGCGCGCGAAACTCCCGCCGGCCGCGTTGCTCGCGGCGGCGGCCGTGACCGTCGCGGCCGTCGTCGCGACGACCGGCTG
>NZ_VWWG01000023.1:0-64971 GCF_011753085.1 Burkholderia sp. Tr-862 | reverse complement strand
CCCGCGATCTGGCCGGCCATCGCCTGGCCAATCACCGCGCCGGCCGCGAGCCCCGCGCCGACTCCCGCGATGCCGCCCGGGTTCTGCGCGGCCAGCGGGATCGCCTGCGCGGTCTGGTATTGCGTCGCGCGAGCGAGATCGCCGGCCATCCCCGCGCCGATCCGCAGGTCGAGCGCCTTCTGCAGCTCGGCCGGCAGCGACACGCTTTCGACCGCGAACGCATCGAGCGCGAGGCCGTAGCGCGTGAATACCGGCACCAGCGCCTCGGCGACGCGTTGTGACAACAGCGTCTGGTTCGCGGCCATGTCGACGAACGGCACGTCGGCCGAGCCGAACGTCGTGCTCATCGCAGTGACGACCAGGTTGCGCAACTGCTGTTCGAGATCGTCGACCGTGTACTGCGCGCGCGTGCCGCTCACCTCGCGGTGGAACGCGGCCGCATCGACGATCCGGTACGAGTAGATGCCGAACGCGCGCAGCTGCACGAAGCCGAATTCGCGATCGCGGATCGTCACCGGCTGCGCGGTGCCCCAGCGCCGGCCGAGCTGCAGCCGGGTGCTGAAGAAGTAGACGTCCGACTTGAAAGGCGACTGAAAGAACTTGTCCCAGTTCTTCAGGTACGTGAGCACCGGCAGCGTGCGCGTTTCCAGCTTGTACAGCCCGGGCTGGAACACGTCGGCGACCTTGCCTTCGTTGACGAAGATCGCGACCTGCGTTTCGCGCACGGTCAGCTGGCCGCCGTACTGGATCTCCTGGTCTTCCATCGGGTAGCGCCAGGCCAGCACGCCGTCGGTGTCTTCCGTCCATTGCAGGACGTCGATGAACTGCTTGCGGATAAACGAACCCAGACTCATGTCGGTCTCCTCGAACGCGTGGCGCGTCAGGTCAGGCAGGCGGCATTGATGATGCCGACGACGAGCGACGCGGTGCCCATCAGGCCGCCCATCGCGACGTTGCGATCCTCGATCGCGTGGTTCATGCCGGAAATCAGGCGGGTCAGCACCGCATAGGTGACGAGCTGCACGGCCATCGCGCCGACGGCCCACAGCACGACTTCGCCGAGCGTCGAATTGTGCGCGATGCTCGAGGCGAGCGTCAGGCAGAAGCCGATCAGCGCGCCGCCGAACGACAGCGTCGCGGCCGCGTTGCCGTCGCGGATCAGTGCCAGTTCGTCGAACGGGGTGACCTTCAGGTACACTGCCGCGAACACAAAAAGCAGCACGAACGCCGACAGTAAATGGACCGCATAAAGATAGGCACTATTCATTCTTTTCCTCGGATTTTGTGCTCGCTTCGCCGCCCCCTCTCCGGTCGGCCCATGGAGCGCCGCCCCGCGCCCGGCCGCCCCACGGATGGCCGCGCCAGTATATCCACATTGACGAACACTGCACAACGGACGCGCCATGCTGCATAAGCGCGCGCTCGTCCTGTCGATCCTCGTGCTCGCGTCGTGCGGGCTCGGCTACGAACTGATCAGCAGCGCGCTGGCGAGCTACCTGCTCGGAGATTCGATCCTGCAGTTCTCGTCGGTGATCGGCTGCTACCTGTTCGCGATGGGGATCGGCTCGTGGCTCGCGAAGTTCGTCGAGGACGACGACGTGCTCGACCGCTTCGTCGACATCGAGCTGCTCGTCGGCCTGCTCGGCGGCGTGTCGGCCGCGCTGCTGTTCGCGGTGTTCGGCTGGCTGGCCGCGCCGTTTCGCGCGGCGCTCTACGCGCTCGTGCTCGCGCTCGGCCTGCTGATCGGGATGGAGATCCCGCTCGTGATGCGTGCGTTCCAGCAGCGCCGCCAGGCGTTCCGCCATACCGTCAGTGAGGTGCTGACCTTCGACTATCTCGGCTCGCTCGCCGTGTCGCTGATCTTCCCGCTCGTGCTCGCGCCGCGTCTCGGCCTGTTGCGCACGAGCTTCCTGTTCGGCTTGCTCAACGCGTTCGTCGCGCTGTGGACCACGCACCTGTTCCGCGACGAGATCCGCAACGTGCGCGGCAAGCTGATGCGCGCATCGCTCGTGATCGGGCTCCTCGTCGCCGGCTTCGCGCTGTCGGACCGCATCACGCACTGGGCCGAACACGGCGTGTACGGCGACGAGACGATCTATTCGGAAACGACGCCGTATCAGCGCATCGTGCTCACGCAGTGGCACGACGATATGCGGCTCTATCTGAACGGCAACCTGCAGTTCTCGTCGCGCGACGAGCATCGCTATCACGAGGCGCTGATCCATCCGACGATCGAAGCGCTGCCGTGGGCGAAGCGCGTGCTCGTGCTCGGCGGCGGCGACGGCCTCGCGGTGCGCGAACTGCTCAAGCACCGCAACCTCGAACAGATCACGCTCGTCGATCTCGATCCGGCGATGACGAAGCTGTTCTCGACCTCCGTGCCGCTCGTGAAGCTGAACCAGGGCTCGCTGAAGGACCCGCGCGTGCAGGTGATCAACGCCGACGCGGTGCGCTGGCTCGAAGCGAGCGCCGACGTGTACGACGCGATCGTCGTCGACTTCCCCGATCCGACCAACTTCGGGCTCGGCCGGCTGTATTCGGTGCCGGTGTTCCGGCTACTCGCGCGCCACCTGTCGGAGAACGGCTATGCGGTGATCCAGTCGACGTCGCCGTATTTCGCGCCGCACGCGTACTGGACGATCGTCGCGACGCTGCACGAAGCCGGGCTCAACACGTGGCCATACCACTGCTACGTGCCGTCGTTCGGCGACTGGGGGTTCGTGATCGCCGGCAAGCGCCGCGACTTCACCGTGCCGACGCGCTACTCGGTGCCGACACGCTGGCTCGACGCGCAGACGGCCGTCGAGATGTTTCACTTCCCGGCCGACATGCCGGCGCGGCCGATGTCGCCGAACGAACTCAACGACCAGCCGCTCGTGCGCCGCTTCGACGACGACTGGAAGCACGTGCTGCGCTGATGGATCGCCGCACCTTCCTCGTCGCGTCCGCCGCCGCGTCGCTCGCCGCGTGCGGTCGCACCGGCTGGATCGAGACGACGCCGCGCGTCGGCTACCCCGGCATGCGCGAAGGCCATGCGCTGCGCGATCACGCGGCGCTGCCGCCGCCGTCCGGCACGATCGAGACCGATGTCGCGATCCTCGGCGCCGGCGCAGCCGGCCTGTCGTGCGCGTGGCAGCTCGCGCGCGCCGGTCACACGCGCTTCGTCGTGCTCGCGGGCCCCGAATTCGGCGGCAACGCGGCCGGCGGCCGCTTCGGCGAGCTCGGCTATCCGAAAGGCGCGCACTACCTGCCGCTGCCGTCGCTCGAATCCGCGCATCTGCGCGACATGCTCGCCGATCTCGGCGTGATCGAGTCGGCGCCGTTCTCCGCGCAACCCGTGTACGACGAGCGCGCGCTCGTGCACGCGCCCGACGAACGGCTGTTCATCCGCGGCGAGTGGCAGGACGGCATCGTGCCGGCGACCGGCCTCGACGCCGACGCGCTCGCGCAGCAAACGCGCTTTTTCGCGTACACGGACGGCCTGCGCACCGCGCGTGGCGCGGACGGCCGCAAGGTGTTCTGCATCCCGATCGCGGAATCGTCACGCGACGCGCGCTGGCGTGCGCTCGATCGGCGCTCGTTCAAGCAATGGCTGCTCGACGAGGGTTACACCGCGAGCGCGCTGCATTGGTACCTGAACTACTGCTGCCGCGACGACTATGGCGCGGGCTACGAGCACGTGTCGGCGTGGGCCGGCCTCCACTATTTCTCGGCACGCGGCGGCCATGCGCGCAACGCGAGCGACGGCGCGGTGCTGACCTGGCCCGACGGGCTGCATGCGATGGTGACGAAGCTGAGCGATTCGATCACCGCGCGCACCGGTTCGAACGCATGGTCGCGGGACGGCTTCGCCGTGCGCGCGACCATGCGCGCGGGCGGCGTCGACGTGCTGTGCGCGCGCATCGCCGACGACGGTACGCTGTCGACCTTCACGCTGAAGGCGCGGCGCGTCGTCAGCGCGATGCCGCTGTTCGTCGCGGCGCGAGTGTTTCCGCAGCTTCAAGCGTACGGTTTCGATCCCGCGCGCGACCTGCCGCCGCGCGCGCCGTGGCTCGTGTCCAGCTTCCTGCTCGACGGAATGCCGGCCGAGGAAGCCGGCGTGCCGCTCGCGTGGGACAACGTCGTCTACGACGGCGCGGGGCTCGGCTATGTCGTGTCGACACACCAGTTGATCCGGATGTCGCCGCCGACGCGCTCGGTGTTCTCCGCGTATCAAGCGCTGAGCACGCGCACGCCGGACGACACGCGCCGCTGGCTCGCGCAGGCGAAGCCCGACGCGCTGCGCGAGCAGGCGGCGATCGACCTGCAGGCCGTGTACGGACGCGAGCTGTGGAAGCATGCGAGCGCGCTGGAAATCACCGTGCGCGGTCACGCGATGGCGACACCCGACGTCGGCTTCCTGAGCCGGCCGGGGCTGCTCGCGCTGCGCGAGGCCGACGGCCCCGTCGTGTTCGCGCATGCGGACCTGTCCGGGCTGTCGCTGTTCGAGGAAGCGTCGTACTGGGGCATGCTCGCGGCCCGGCGCGTGCTCGCCTGAGCGCCGGCTGCCGGCGCACGCGGCGGCGCTCATTCCGTCATTGCGGCGCCGCCGGCAACCGCTATAATCGCGCGACATTCCGACTGCATTGAGCAGGCCGACGGTGCGCGCTATTCGCCGCGCCGCATGCCCTCCTCGACAACAACAATGACACACCGAACCGTTCGACGCCTTCGCCCGTTCGCTCGCGCCGCCGCGCGCCTGCTCGCGTGCGCCCCGCTGCTGGCCGCGCCACTGGCGCTGCATGCGGCCGAAGCCGCCAGCCCGGACGCGCAGCCCGCGTCCGGCCGCTATATCGTCGTCGACACCGGCCATACGCCGGCCCATCCGGGTGCAACCGGCGCGAGCGGCCGCGTCGAATACCGGTACAACCTCGACCTGTCCACCGCCGTCGCCGAGAAGCTCGCCACGCACGGCGATCGCGTGCTGCGCACGTCGGCCGACGGCCGCGAGATCACGCTCGACCAGCGTTCGACGCAGGCGCCCGACGCGAACCTGTTCGTGTCGATCCATCACGATTCGATGCAGCAGCAATTCATCGACGCGGGACGGCAACGCGAATTCCGCGGTTTCGCCGTGTTCGTGTCGGAGCGCAATCCGCACTATGCGGAAAGCCTGCGTTGCGGGAAGTCGATCGCCGAGCGGCTGGTCGCGGCCGGCGAACGGCCGTCGCTGTATCACGCGCAGCCGATCAAGGGCGAAAACCGTCCGCTGATCGATCCGCAACTCGGCATCCATCGCTTCGACGATCTCGTCGTGCTGCGCACCTCGCCGATTCCGGCCGTGCTGGTCGAGGCGGGCGTGATCGTCAATCCCGACGAGGAAAAGCGTCTCGCGCAGCGCGAGACGATCCAGCGTCTCGCCACCGCGATCGCGGGCGGGATCGATGCGTGTACGGCGGCCAGGTAGAAGCTGGCGCCGGTCGATTTCAACGGTTTTCACCCAGAGGAGCACCACCATGAAGAAAAAGAATCTGCTCGCATCCTGCGCGCTGCTCGCGCTTGCCGTTCCGTTCGCCGCGCATGCGGCCGGCTGCGGGAAACCGCGCAGCGCGTTCGACCAGGTGTACTGCAGCAGCAACGAGTTCTCGCAGCTCGACCGCGAACTGAACGACCAGTACGGCCGCGTGCGCAAGCATCTGAGCGGCGACCAGCAGGCGAAGCTGAAGACGAGCCAGCTCGCGTGGATGAAGCAGCGCGACGACCGCTGCAGCGAAACGCGCGACGACGGCTACCTCGTGAACCTCCAGTGCGCGATCGACGCGACGCAATCGCGCCTGTCGTTCCTGCGCGAACGCGAGCGCGAATGCTCGAGCACGGGGTGCGTGACGGCGAAGCTCGGGGAGTAAGCGACAGACGCGCGCCGCAAGGCGCGCGTCCACCGTCCCGTGCCATTCCTCCCCTGACGCCCCACCACACTTTCGGTCCATTTCCCGTCGGGTGTGCCGCCGATATCGTGCTCGTGTCCACTCGCATCGCGGACACATCCAGACCGACCGATATCGAACCGGAGGCACATCATGCAATACGCATATCGTGGTGAAGACAACGCCCACGCGGGCAAACCCGGCCGCACGCCGGCGGAGGTCAAGGCAGCGGGCGGTTTCACGCCGTGGCGGGCGAAGACCGTCGACGAAGCGAGAAGCAACCTGGTGACGCTCGTCACGGCCGGCACGCTCGCGCAACAGGCGCAAAGCTGGTGCATGTACAAGAACAAGGAGAACGGCTGGTTCTTCAGCACCGGCACGGACGTGCAAACGGCCTACGACCACTACGACTTCTTCTATCGTCTCGCGATCGACGGCCTGAACAAAGTCGACTGGAGCGTGATGAAGGCCAACGTCAAGGGCATGAGCCTCTACCTGAACGGAACGTCGGTCGACGACTCGACGCTGATCGCCGTCCTCTGGTCGGTACGCCCGACCGAACTGCTGATCATGACGCCGGTCCCAACGGCGTCCGTCGACGTGAAAGACGGCAATCGCTGGAACCCGCTGTCCGCGTATTGAGCGCGTTCGATCGCGACGACGCACGCCGATCGCGCGTGACCCGCTGCGGGGTCACGCGTCATGCGCTCACAGAAACCACCGATACTCCCGCGCACCGATCTCGTTGCGAAAATCCAGCTCCTCCTGCCGCTTGTTCTCGCAATACACCATCACGAACTCGCTGCCGAGCCCGTCGCGCACGGCCGCGTGATCCTGCATCGCCGCGACGGCCGACAGCATCTCCTTCGGAAAATCGATCCCGCTGCCGCGATCGTCGTTGAGCGGCGCGATCGGGTCGAGCCGTGCATCGAGCCCGTGCTCCATCCCGGCCAGGATCGCCGCGAGCACGAGGTACGGATTCGCGTCCGCGCTCGCGAGCCGATGCTCGATGCGCAGATTGCGCGCATCCGATTCCGGAATCCTGATGCACGCGTCGCGATCCTCGAAGCCCCAGCTTGCATGGCTCGCCGCGTTCACCATCGATCCGTAGCGGCGGAACGCATTGTGATTCGGCGCGAACACCGGCATGCAGTGCGGCAGCAGCGCGAGGCAGCCGGCCACCGCATGCAGCAGCGGCCGCTGCCCGTCCGCGGCGAGCAGGTTGCGGCCCGCATCGTCGTACAGGCTCACGTGCACATGCATGCCGCTGCCCGGCGCATGCAGGTACGGCTTGCCCATGAAGCTCGCGCGATAGCCGTGCTGCAACGCGACGCCGCGCGTGCTGCGGCAGAACAGCGCCGACCAGTCGGCCGCGCGCAACGCATCGTCGGTATGGCCGAAGTTGATCTCGAACTGGCCGGGGCCGAGCTCGGCCGTGATCACCGTCGCGTCCACACCTTGCTCGCGCGTGGCCTCCACCATCTCGTGCAGCACGTCGGAAAACCGCGACAGGCGTTCGATGTGCATGTTCGGCTGATCGTCGCGGTCGTCGCTCAGGCGGTCGCGCGGATACTGCGGCATCCCGTCCGCGAGCTGCGCGGCAAACAGATAGAACTCGAGTTCGAACGCGACGACCGGCCGGATGCCGCGCGCCGCGAAGCGCCGCAGCACGCGCGCAAGCACCTCGCGCGGCTCGAACTCGATCGGCGCATCGGTGCCGTCGGAGCTGATCAGCATCTGCGCGAGCGGCTGCCGCTCCCAGCGCACCGGCTTCAGCGTGCCGGGGATCAGGCGGCGCGGCGCGTCGGGGTCGCCGTCGTTGAAGCAGTAATCGCCGATCTTGTAGAGGCCGCCCTGCGTGCCGAGCAGCACGCAGTTCTGCGGCAGCTTCAGCAGCGCACCGGCCGCGACCTTCTCGAGCGCATCGATCGGATAGCGCTTGCCGTAGAAGTGGCCCGGCAGGTCGAGACAGATCAGGTCGACATAACGGATCTCGGGATGCGCCTGCCGGAATGCGCGGACTTCATCGACCAGCACGGGAACGACGTCAGTCATGTCTCATCCTTTCCATGTCTTGTATGGCGGTGCCGCATCGCGGCGAACCGGACACATCGGCATGCGGCACGTCACATGCCCGATGTCGATCAGTACTGCAAACCGGTGGCACGGCGTGACAGCCTGTCCGGCCACCGCGCCAACGACTCAGGTGAACACCCAGATCACGCGCGTCAGCGTGTCGCCCAGGTTCGCGTAACGAAACCGCTGGTGCGCGGGCAACTGGAACGCGTCGTTCGGGCCGAGCGTGACGGGGTTGTCGTCGCCGTCGATCCAGATCGTCAGCTCGCCTTCGAGCACGAAGCCGCCCTGCTCGTCGCTGTCGTCGACGGAGCGCTCGCCGCTGCTCGCGCCGGGTGCGAGATGGCTCTCGAGGATCGAGAAGCGCGAACGCATGTTCGGCGACACGAGGATGTCCGTGATGCCGGCCGCGTAATACACGGTGCGCCGCTCGTCGGGCCGCGTGACCCACGGCACGCTGCGCGGCTTGCTCAGGCTGTAGAAATACGTGGTCGGCACGCCGAGCGCCTCGCCGATCGCGGTGAGATCGGCCACCGTCGGGCGCGACAGCCCGCGCTCGACCTGCGACAGAAAGCCGACCGAGCGGCCGATCCGTTCCGCGAGATCGTTGAGCGTGACCTTGCGATGTTTGCGCAGGTCGCGGATCAGGATCGCCAGACTTTCTATCTCTTCCTGTTCGTTCATGTTGGATTCCGGTGCGTCAGACGGTATCGCGCAGACGGTACCAAACCTTGCCGATCGCTTCCAGCGGCGCGGCGAGGCGGTCGCCGCCGGGGAAGCGCGGGTTGCGGATGCGCTGGTACTGCGCGAGCAGGCGATCGTCGCCGAGCACGGCATCGGCGACCGCGCGGGCACCGGCGAGCGTCGGCAGCACGCCATGTCCCGAGAAGCCCTGCAGCCAGAAGCGCTGGCCGCGGCGGCCGATGTCCGGCGTGCGTCGCATGCTGATGTCGATGTGGCCGCCCCACACGTAGTCGAGCGGCACGCCGCTCAGTTGCGGAAACACGCGTTCAAGGTGCGGGCGCGTCGCCGCCGCGATGTCGGCAGGTATGCCACCGAGATAGGTGCAGCCGCCGCCGAACAGCAGGCGGTTGTCGGGGCTCAGGCGGAAGTAGTCGGGCACGAACTGGTTGTCGATCACGCAACTGTTCCGCGGCAGCAGCGCGCGTGCGACGTCCGGCGCGAGCGGCGCGGTCGCGACCTGATAGGTGCCGACCGGCAGCAGCCGGCGCGACAGTTCCGGATCGAGCCGGTCGACGTACGCGTTGCACGCGAGCACGAGCACGTCCGCGCGCACTTCGCCGTGTGCGGTGCGAGCGACGTGGCCGCCTGCCGTCTCGCGATAATCGAGCACGCGGCTTTGCTCGAAGATGCGGCCGCCGGCCCGTTCGATCGTCTGCGCGAGACCGAGCGCGAGCTTCAGCGGATTCAGATGACCGGCCTCGGGATCGTAAAGCGCGGCGAGATAGCGCGCGCTGCCGATCCACTCGGGCATCTCGTCCTGCCCGATCGCGCGCAGCCGGTCGTAGCCCCAGCGCTGCGCCGCTTCGTCGCGGGCCTGCGCGAGCATCGCGACGCGCCGCGGGCGCAGCGCGGCCCACAGGCTGCCGGGCCGGTAGTCGATGTCGAAGCCGTGACGTGCGGGCAGTTCGCGCACTTCGGCCGCGGCCCAGCGCATGCTGTCCCACAGCATGCGTGCGCCGTCGCGGCCGAGCGAATCCTCGAGCGGCTGCATGTCGCACGACCAGCCGAGCAACGCCTGACCGCCGTTGCGGCCCGATGCGGCCCACGCGACGCGGCTCGCTTCGAGCACAACCACGCGCTTGCCCGCGAGCGCGAGGCGCAACGCCGTGTGCAGCCCGCTGAAGCCCGCGCCGACGACCAGCACGTCGGCGTCGATGCGTTCGTCCAGTTCGGGACGCAGCGGGATCGGCGCCGGGTAGGTGCCGGCGTAGTAGCTTGCGACGTGACGGTCGGACTGCACGAACATGCGGACTCCCGTGAAATTCTCGCCAGTTAATTTCATGAAAAATTAGCACGGCAATTTCACAGAGGCAAGGGGGATTGCGCGGCGAGGCGGACTGGCAATACAGCCCGACGAACTAAAGTTGCGCGCTTTTAAGGCAATCTCGGCGCTATCCAACAATTTGCAGAGATGATGCAACTTGCCTGTTCTATATCTTTTAGCGACTGTCGTGACGAGCGTATCGAGTTCGCGCCGCGCGCTATCCTGCCAAAGCTCAACCGGGAGCAAAAGCGCGCTTTCCAACGCGCCTTCGGCATCAGGATTCCGTCCCAAAAATCTGCTGTAAGTGTCCAGGGCATCGGTGCACTCGTACACCAGCTCCTGTAGCTTGTTTCTCGGGCCGGTCACGGCTGTAAGATCGGGTAACAAGGTAATGTAGTCCGGATACACAATTTCGCGGAGCGCGTAGAACGACGTGTACCCAGGTGCACGAAGCTTCGTTTTGTTTATGGGAAGTCTCATCCAGTCGCGATACTTTTCGGCATACTTCCGCTCGAACAACTGACGGAATTCGCGAGCACAACGGGTCACCACCGTACGCTTATTGACCGCACGCTTGCCGAACTTGACATTCCCAATAGTTACTACAGACTTTCCGGTGTCAGTGTTAATTATGTAAAATTCAATAGTCCTAATGAGATTGCTCCGTTGGGGGCATCCTCTACCGCGCCGTCCACAGGCTCACCGAATTCTGGCCGCCCGCTTAGCCCACGATCTCAACAATGGCGCCGACGAATCGAGTGCACTCCCGGGACTATACTGTGCGTGTTGTATGCGACCGCTCGTCGAATACCGATGGGCATTTTACTCACTGGTAATTTTCTAAGAAGATGAGCAACGGCTCAAATCCTATCGCGTCATTGTCCGCCAAAGACAATCTCACTGAGCTGAAACGCGCCGGCGCGTCGCGCATCCGGTTGAAAAGCTCACCTCCCGGCCGCTTCATGTCGCCGCTTGCGGCGAGTCTCTTCGGTTGTCGTGATACTGATGAAATAACACCGAGCACACCAGTGGCCACGTCGAATCGTATTCGGTGTGGCGAGCCATCGATGGCCTCGGGCACATTCCCACTCAAGTCTGGTTGCGCTATTCACATAAGTCGCTGAGATACACTTCCCACCACGCTCAAGCGCAATATTTTTCATCAGATCAAGCCCAAGCTTGGACGCGTCGCGGCTACATACTGGGCACCAATGCCCCCGAACAACTGCCCCAGGAGCAGCCTCCCAGCGATGCCCATGTTCGCACTCCCATTTCAGGCGCGTCGCCGCGTTTCGGTATGTTTCGGACAAGCACCGACCGCCCAGCTGCGTCGCCCGCTGGCGCATGCGCTCGATCCCAAAGCGCATCGAGTCCCGCTGACACTCCGGGCACCAAGCACCACGAAAGATTCTCGCGCCTTGTGTTTCCCACTCGTGATCAGCACCACACCGGAATCTGTAGTAGGCCTTGCTGCCCTCGTAGACCTTCGAGAGACAAACCCCACCGTGGCTCTTCGCTCGTTCACGTAACCTTCGCAGGCCGTCCTTGTGACGATATGCGTGCACCTTCTCTCGGTCCGAACAAATGCGACACCATGCACCGCGCACGATCTCGGTACCGGAAGTCTCCCATTCGTGTCCAACAGCACACCGGAAACGATAGCGCTCTGTCAGTTTCGTGTAGCCGGTCGACAAACACTTGCCACCTCTCGCTTTTGCAGCGGCTCGCATGCGCGTCATCCCATCCGGATCGGCCATGCGCCTCGAATGTTGCGCCCTCGCGCAGAGTACGCACCAAGAGCCTTTTCGCAGATTCTCGGCGGTCTTCTCGAAAACGTGCCCTGCCTTACATACAAACTGGAGTGGTGAGCCTCGGCCCGCGTACTGCTCCGAAAGACAGCGCCCGCCTGCCTGGCGCGCGAGTTGATGGATCTGACGAAGTACCTCGTCAACGCGACATGCCGGACACTGGACCATCGTATAGAACAGATAGGAGCCGCATCGGCTTGATTCGTGTCCCTTGCGACATCGAAATCGATACTGCGCGTTCCAACCTCTCCATTCTGATTCCAGCAACTTCAGTCCGTATGGACGAAGTGCCTCTCGCATTCGCTTCAACTGATCGAGTGACAACGTTGCTGCTCCGCAAAATTCCTTTCGTCGGCCTACCCGCGCATAGAGGCCCAGAAGTCGACCACCCCAACGTATGATTATCACAAGTTACTCTCGTGAAATCGAGGCCACCCGGGCCATGCTCTGACCAGTCACCGGGAGTTGCGAAATCCTACTTCTCAGATTGCGAAATGACCTCTCCGAAATCGAACCCTTTTAATTTATTTTGCTCTACAAGCTCTCTAAAACGCTCGGATACAAATACTGTAGCAGGACTTTCTTTTAGGCGAAATATATCAGCCCCTTCAATGCGACTCTTCAGAAGAAATATTTTATTAAAAACCGTCGCCTGAGGATAGACTTTGAATTTTGATGCATCCATATCGACAGCATTCTCTATCACCCGGGTTACATGAAATCCGGACATGTCTTTTATCGGGGCCTCGACCTGCAATATCTCCCCGCTGTCACGAAGCACCGGCGCCAATACAACAAGTGCCCTCTCACTAAACACGAG
Organism: Burkholderia sp. Tr-862; assembly: GCF_011753085.1. Classification (NCBI taxonomy): domain Bacteria; kingdom Pseudomonadati; phylum Pseudomonadota; class Betaproteobacteria; order Burkholderiales; family Burkholderiaceae; genus Burkholderia; species Burkholderia sp. Tr-862. The sequence goes on along the minus strand of NZ_VWWG01000023.1, from coordinate 52,356 downwards.
AAACGGAGATAGCATCGTATGAACGTCGCTGGTCTTTTTTCTGCGCGAAGTGCCCCACGTGAGCTTAACGGGGTCATAGTCTCGGCCAAACCCTCGCCCACATAGAGCGGTTGCTCGTATAGCTACGCTATTGTCATATGCGATTTCACCGCCATCATCGACTTGAACGAGAGGCTGAAATGCTTCATCCTGCCTCAAACCGTAAACGTTACTCACGCACCGCCCCACATCCAAATTCCATAAATACCGAGAATCCATCAGCTATTATGGCGCGGTGCAACTCCTCGCGCATCCCGGCCTCACACGGCTCAAGAAAAAATGTCGGCGTGTTACTCTCAGCACCCACGATATCCAGACCGATACTATTTACCTTTCTGCACGGAATCAAAGGGTGTCTCATTCCGCCAGGCTTGACAATGCCCAATCAGAAAAACGGGGCGAACGACGTTGTTAGAGAACTGAACGCTGCCATTTGTCGTTAAAATTAAGAAACTCTTTTTTCTTCACCATCCATTTACCCGCCTTTTCCTTCATCGTGAATCGGGATATCGTCAACATTCCCAATGTCTGGCGAATGGTGAAAACCACCTCTCCGTCTTTGGATTCGACGCTATCTTCAACATCAGTTTCAGGATCGTATGTCGGCGGATCCGAACAACCCAAATCAATCAAACGACCTTGGTTTGTTTTTTCCTGGAACGCCCATTTCTCTAAAATAGCAGAAAGATCTTTCCGTGCACGGTCATCAATACCAGAAACATCGCCACCACTTTTCAGAGCACTATGCTTTTTCTCGTAAAAATCCTTTTCCCATTGATTCATCTCCAACATAAATGATCGCAACGCCGCTCGTGCTTGCTCAACATTATCATCCATCATCTTAAACCTTTAATTATTGAAAATACCACCCATAATCTTCTGCCCATTCTGGAATACGTCATAGATTATCTGCGTAGGCCGAGTGCCACCGTTACCGTAGACGAATTGGATGTCCACATCAGCCGAGCCAGCCCTCTTCACATAAGCTGCGACCCGTCCCTCGAAATCCCTGAACAAACCACGGTTGATGCCTGGCAACTGAGGGAAGACACCGTCCTTTCCACCACTCCCGCCGAGAAGTTTTCCTAGAATGTGGCCCGCATCGTCAGTTGGATACCCCAATAATCTCGCCCACGCTCGAGACGACGCATTCGTTGCGGTTCCGGTGCCGAGGTCCGCAGCCGTGATCGTCGCGGTTGCACGAAGTGGCTGACCGGCGGCCCCACGCGAAACAGCAGGTGTAACACACCATCCCCACGGATCAATCCATCCGGTTGGATTGGGCGCATACGCGTACAGATTGTCACCACCCAACAAGCCGATCGGATCTTGGTTGATGAACCGCCCTACGTCCGGATCATAGTATCGAAACGTGTTGTAGTGGAGGCCAGTGCTGTCGTCGGCATATTGCCCAGCATAGCGCAACGGCTGATCGGTGCGCGCGGCGGTTACTTGCCGGCCGCCTGGTTCGACCTTACCCCAAGCCGCATATTGGCCGGCCCACGCTAGCTCCCCCGCCTCGTCGGTCACTTCGAGCGGCGCCCCCACGAGATCGGTATGGAAGTAGTAGATCCGCGCGGCACGCTTGGCCGTGTCGATTGCCGCTGCAGCCAACGCCTCTGCAAGTACCGCGTCGACGCGCGCCACTGGCGAGTAAGGTGCGTCTGGACTGTACACATAGCTGCTCACACCAGTCTCGCGGACCTCCTGAGCCAGTCGCGCCCCCTCCCAAACAAACCGTTTCGTCTCGGACCGTTGCTTCGCGCCGCGCACATCGAAAGTGGTATCGGTTTTCGCGATGCGCCGACCGAGCGGATCGTAGGCAAAATGAGTTTCGACGACGCCACGCACGTCCTGCGTTCGGACCAGAATCAGCCGGTCCTGCCCGTCATACGTGAAGCGCTGCGTCCGGTTCGCCCCGCGAAACTTTGCCGCCAGATTGCCGAACGCGTCGTATTCAAAGCGCAGGTCCTGCCACATGCGCAGGCGATTGCCTTCGACGTACCCACGACTTCGCCGCTGCGCTTCGTCGAGCAGATTTCCGGCGGCGTCCCAAGCAAATTCCTCGAGCTGCCGGTCCACGGTGTTTGCGCGGCGAGTCAGTTGCCCAGCCGGATCGTAGTTGTACTGCGTGTTGCCGCGTAGGCTGTCGCTCATCTCGATCAACTCGCCGGCGGCATCGTATCCGTAGTTTCGCCACAACTGACCGCGCCCGCGTCCCAACGCTTCAGGTTGGAGGCCAGACGACTGCCAGACCTTACGACCGAGCGGATCATAGGCGGAGCGTTGAGTCAGCCGCCCCTGTGTACGCGTGATCTCGCGATGCAAGTCGTCACGCTCGAAGTCGCTCACCACCTGATCGCCGCAGCGGATCTGGTGCACGTGCCCAGAGCCGTAACGCAACATCTGCAACGTCTGGTTGTGAGGCAACTCGAGCGCCATCACGTTATCGAGTGCATCGAGCGCATATTCGACCCTGCCATTCGCCCCATGCTCGGCAACCAGTCGACCGGCCTTGTCGTATTCGAAGTTCACAACGTCCGGCGAGATCCCAAGTGCTATGCCGACTGACGTCGGCGTCCGCTCTACCCTCACTAACTGGTCGCCCTTGTTGTACTCGAAGCGCGTGACTTCGGTCGGCGAATATTGCACCTTCACATTTCCCATCCGGTCACGTTCCAATCGGATGGTTCGAATCGGACGATCTTGCGCCGAACGGCCTTCTGGCGCACCAACAAAGTCTACAGCCAACAATTCACCAGCTTCCCCATACTCAAACCGCCGCTGCACGCCATCCGGACGGGTCTCGGTCAACAGGCGGCCGCCTGCGCTATACGTGAATGTGTAGTGGGCGTGGCCCTGTCGGAGCTCGCGAAGCCGTCCTTGTGCATCGTAGCGATAGCAAAGCCGCCTTCCGGCGGGATCGATCGTCTCGATTAGCTGCCCTCGAGTATTCCGCAGCAATTGCTGGACGTGTCCGCCACGGTCGACGTGTCTGACCATCAATCCTGCCGCATCGTGCTCGAATGTCTCCGCGCTGCCGTCTGGATACCTAATCTGGCGCGGCTCCCCGGTGGCGCGCAGATCATACGAGATGCGTTGCCCCAGAGCATTCTCGCGCGCGAGCGGCAGGCCGAACGCATCGAAAATCGTCCGCGTCGTTTTGCCGGAACAGTCCGTGTAGCCGACCAGCTCGCCGAGGCCGTTCCACTCCAGCGTCGAACGACCGCCACGCGCGTCGACGTGCGCGATCGGCAACGCGGTCAGCCCTTTCGGATACTCGTAGCGATTTTCCCGACCAAGCGGATCCTGACTCAACAGCAGCCGGCCCTGCGGATCGTATTCCGCGCGCCAGGCCCCGCCGTCAGCCCCAACAATCTCCACGGGCCGCATGCTGTTGCCGTCATAGCGAGTGCGAGTCGTGCGACCGAGTGGATCCGTCTCGGCGACAATCCGACCTGCCTCGTCGTACTCGAACTGGACGGTGCGCTCACCCGGCAGCATCAGCATCACCGGCATGCCAGCGTCGTTGTACTTGATCCGGTAGAGTCCGCCGTCGAAGTCGGTGTACTCGACAATCTGAAATTGTGCGTCGAAGCGCCAGTGCGCGGTGCGGCCATCGGCGTACCGAACGCGAGTTTGACGGCCTTCGATGTCGTATTCGAGCGTCGCGTCCTCGCCTTCGCTGGTGCGTGTCGCGACAACCCGCGGCTGCCCTTCGATCGTCGACCACACGTAACTCGACGTGAAACCCAGTGCGTTCACGTGACTCGCCATCAGGCCGTTGGTATATGCGAACTGGCGCACGACCGCCCCATTTGCATCCGTCACCGACGCCAGTTGGCCGTTCTCATCGTATCCATAAGCGACGGCCAGCCGGCGCTCATTGCCATGAACGAGGGTGACCGCGCTAAGCCGTCCGTGTTCCTGCTCGTAATCGAGCACGGCATTCAATCCGCCGCACGTCAGAATCTCGGTGACGCGGCCGCGGCTGTCGCGCTCGAACTGGCACCACTGTCCCGCCTGATCCTCGATGCGGCGCACCCATGCGATGCGGCCGGAGTCCGGCTCGTATCGGCCGAAGTCGTAATACGTCTCGCCAATGTCATGCAGGATGTAACGTCCATCGGGCGTACAGGTCAGGTATTGCTGCTCGGCTTCGCTGAACGCAGCTTGCCCAGATCTCAGCAGCGGAAACCCACTCTCGCGCCCTTGCGCGTCGGTGTACCAAAGTCGCCCGTCGCGAGCATGTAGACGAAGTTCCCACGGGGCGACCCAGCCGCGCCCGAGCGTCCCCGCATAGTCGATACTGCTCGAATAAAACCGCTTGATCGCGACTGGCATCGGGCTCGGGATCACGAAGTCTGTCTCCGATTCGGCCAACAGGATCTTTCTTCCGGTCGTGACGTCGACCGGGTTGCCGAACATTCCCCCGATCGCCTTGTTGATCGCCGGGCCGGCAACATAGCGCCCAAAGGCTTCTCCAAGGACGAACCCACCGATGAATTTTGCCGCGCACGGTAGAACCGCGCGCGACAAGCCCCCGGCTGCCTTCAAGAGTCCGCCAAGCCCCCCGATCAGCCCCGCCAGCGCGAACGCCCAGTCGGTAGTGGTTCGTAGCCAAGGCGGCACTTCGTCATCAATCGGCAGGTAAGTCTGCGTGCCGCCGTGAAAGAACGTGTCGTGAGAACCGTCGCCGATCGTCGCGCCGCAGGTAATCTTGTCGTCCTTCCGCGCCGCGGGCCGCCCGTTGATGAAGATGTTCGTCGATCCTTGCGCGACAAGCGGGATGGGATTGTGCTTGCTGCAAGCCACGCCGCTCAGCGTCGCATACGCCGCCGAAAGGGAGTTGACGTAGACGTCCGGCGAACCAGTGATGATGTTGCCAGATTGCGAGCTGAACATCTTGCCGATCGACTCGCCTATTGATAGGAGAGCCTGCGCTCCGATACCGGCCATCATGCCCGCCAGCAACGCCACGCCGAATCCGCACGTGAATGTGGCGAACGCGACTGCGGCGATCAGGGCAATGCCCAGCACAGCGCCGACCAGAAAGCCTGCCAGCGCGCTGGTGTGATCGATCGGGTCAGTGACTCGTGCGGCTTCGTACACGATGATGGTCCTTTGCTGTTGTTATGCCGACTCTTGTTCTGCCGGACGGTAGCCGTCGAGCCAGTCGCGCCACAATGCGTCGAGCGTTTCGCCGAAGCTCTTCGCGCTCGACGCGGTAAAGATCAGCACGCGTCCTGAGGCAACAATGAATGCACCTTGCCTTTGAAAAACGGTCTTGGGGCCGTTCCGATAGGCAGCGTCGATGCGCTCCCCGGGCATCCCGTCAGTTTCCGACCCAAGCCGTTCAGTTTGACGCGAAAGCACCCGGTGTCCCTGCAACCGCGATTTGAGCAGCGCGATCTGACGATCGATATACGGCGCAAGGGTCTCTCCGTCCTTGAGCCAGTCGCGTGCGACACTGAGGTTCGGCTGCGCGGCCGTATCGGCCGGCACGAAGAGGTTGGTCGTGCGATCCTCGAAACCGTTCGGCAGAACGATGCTGCCTTCGTGAATCCGGATACGGTTTTCGGAATCCGTCATGCTGGTTCTCTCGTGATGTGTAGTTGTTGGAATGACTGGAAATCAGCGCCCACACGCGCCGACACTCATTTTCCCTGCAGCGCGACGGTGCTTTCCCGACGCAAGCGCAAGCTGCCCGCGAGCAATACGACATGCGCGACGAGCCACGCGTAAAACGCAACGCCGTAGCCGGATATCGGCGTCGCAGCTGCTTCGTTGAAGTACCACTTCGTCGTGAACAGTGAGCAGAGCGCACAGGCGAGCGCAGCGGCCGAAAACTGGCTCGCGCGGGTATGTCGGCTCCGAGCGAGCTGGACGGCCGCAGCCACGTAGAGCGGATTGGCCAGCCATGCTGGATTGAGCATGAACAGTCCCAACCAGCCTTGGGCGAGAACCGACAGCCCGCTGAGCGACGCTTCCTTTTCGAAATACATCGCCGGCATCACCAGCGAGAGGACGTACAGCGCCCCGGATACGCCGAGGACCGTCTCTCGTCTGACACGCGGCGTCGAATCAACAACGTTCATCATTTCCCGAATCCATTGCACGACGCTTCAACCGTCACGCGTGCGTTCAATCCGTCTGGCCGGCCGGCGTCACAACCTTCTCGCCGCGCGCGCGCATCGCTGCGCGTTGCGCCTTCGGATCGAGCGGCGGCCACGGCGCGCCGGCCGTGACGATCTTGCGACGAACCTCTTCGATACGCGTACGCGCCGGCGAGTCCGCGGCCGTATGGTTCTTCAACTCGTTCTGCAGCACCCACCCGTACGACACGCCGAGCTGGCTGGCAATCTTCGGATCCGCGCCGTGCGAGAGGAGATAGTCGACGACGTCCCACTGCTGAATCATCGTCGCCTCGAAGAGTGCGGTCTTTCCAAGCGAATCGCGAGCGTTCACGTTGGCCTTGTGCTCAACCAGCAGCTTCAGCTGGGGCAGCAGCCGGTTCTCTGCAACCGCGAAAATCATCGGCGTGTCGCCGTTGTATTGCCAGTTGGGATCGAGCCCACTGTTCAACAACACGCGCAGGAGATTGGGTGTATCGGCCCGCAATGCAACATCGACTACCGATCCGCCGCTGCTGCCAACCGGCGCCTTGGGATCCGCACCGTTCTTCACGAGCACCGAGATGATTTGGTAGCGCGGATTGGACGCGTCATTCTTGACCGGAACGATTTCCTGCACGGCATACGACAGCAGCGTCGTATTCTTCGCGCCCGGCGCATTCAGATCGGTCTTAGGCGCAAGCTGCTGAACGCGAGTGAGGTCGCCGTCATGAATGGCCTGAGCCAACGTGAGTTGCTGCCCCGAAAAGAAATCTTCCGGTGCGTAACGCTTGAAGCCAGTCATGTTCGTCCCTTGGGCTTGAGTGGGCCACCAGAGCGGCGAGGACACTCCAACGAGTGCGGCAATCGCGCCGGCGGTTATCGCTTTTTTGTATCGCATCAGTGAGATGAATTCAGTTGGGAGACCAGGTCGAGTTGATCCTTCGCGACCTGCTGGTTGATCCCATTCGTCACGTCACCCATCAGGTGACGGCCGACCGTGGTCACGCTTTCACCGTCGAGCGTGACGGGGCTGCCAACCGCCTTGGGCATCAACGCCGCCGTACCGTCGCTGATCGGTCCGAGGCGGCCTTCCTGCAGGCCGGTCAGGATATCGCCGTCGACGCGGTAGGCCGTGATGTTGGCCGGCTGGGCGGTCCCGCCGTATTGCGCGACGGTCTCCGGATTGAGGCCTGCAGCATTGAAGGTCACAGCCGAACCGCCGCTGGCCTCGGCTCCAGCGGACGCCAGGCCACCGCCGAGCGAATGCCCGGTGAAATCGACGCCGGCCGACGCGCCCGTGGTCTCGATGTTCTTGCCGATCGTGACCGCATTGCGGTAATACGGCGCATCGGCGCCGAGCCCTTGCGCCATGTTGTTGCTCATGTCTTCGCCGAAGAGCTGCTGGGTGCCCTTGAACGCTACCGTCGGCTTCATGCTGTCGCCGAAGACATTCGGATCTGGGATGTACATCTGCGACCCGAAGTTGCTACCGCTTTTCTCGAAGTCGCTCGGCTTGAGCCCGAACGCCTTCAGTGCTTCCGGATCGTTGGACGCCATTTTCCACCCAGTCGGCGGCGGATCGTTCGGGTGATACACGTGATCCGCGAGTTTCGCCAGTTGCTGCGCCTTCAGCGAGCTCGCCAGCTTGGCCGCCGCCGCCCGCGTCGCCGGGTCGGGGCTCGCCAGCCCCTTCGCGATCGTCGCCTGCTCTGCGGCCCACTCGAGCGCGAGCGCCTGTTCCGCGGACTGCGCACTGCCGCGATTCAGATGGATGACCGGCCCGTCGAGATAGATGCCGTTCGCGTTGATGACGATCGTTGACGGACCGAAGGTCAGCTTGATGCTGTCCGGCGTCATCGTCACGACGCCATCGCCGACACGATGCTCGATGCCGTCGCTCGCCTGATGGCTTTGCATACCGGGCCCGGCCTTGCTCGCGATGGCCTTCGTATTGATCACGTTCGCCGTGGTGTCGCGAGTCAGCGCGATGGTCTCCTTCAGTCCGCCCTGCGCGATCTGCTTCGTCTCGCTGCCCTTGAGCAGCGACACCGTGCGCCCGCCGGCTTCGACCGTATGCGTTTCCGAATCCTTGATGACAGTGTTCATGTCCTTCTGCGCGTGCAAAAAGACTTCTTGCGCGCCGTTCACGTCGGAGAACCGCAGTTCGTTCGAGCCGGCGCCCTTGTGCGTCTGGCTCTTGATCCCCATCGTCTGCCCGGCGGCCCCGTGATAAGGATTGCCCTGCTCGCCGTTGTAGACGCGGCCCACAATGACCGGATTGTCGGGGTCCCCTTGATTAAACGCGACCAAGACCTCCTGATTGATCCGTGGGATGGCGGCCGCTCCCCACCCGTCGCCCGCCCAAGGTTGGGACACGCGGACCCACATCGAATCCGAGCCGTCCAACTTGCCGCGCCGATCCCAAAGAAAGTGCACCTTCACGGCACTGCCGTTCGTGTGGATTTCTTCGCCCTTTGGGCCGACCACGATTGCCGACTGCGTGCCATGAATGACGGGTTTCGGCGTATTTCTGGGTGACCGATATGGAAACTTCTTTGGAAGCAGAGAAAATGTATTGCGGTACGGCAGTTTGGCGTTGTGTTCCGTGTAATCGTTCACGGCCTCGTGACGAACGTGCAGGATTGCGTATTCCTGATTGTTGGCCATCACTGGATGGTTGGTCACCGTCACACTGCCTGCAGCGCTCATCCGCCACGCATAGCCGCTGCCCGTATACCGATGCGCGCTCGCTTCTTCTGCTTGCATCGCAATGCGTGCGTAACGGTCGCCGTCATCGCCGTGGTCGAATAACGACTGATGTTCGAAACGCTCTGTCGTTTCGAGCCCCGCATGCCGGAGATTCTCCGGCTCGGCCTGCGCCAGCATCAGCGGCGACGACGGGTTCTGGTGATTGAAGTCGCGAAAGGCGATCTTGCCGACACCAAAACGCCGGCCTTCATGCAACTGGTCGATACCGTTGTCTTCACTCGCCGCGCTCGCGTTATACGGCAAGTTGGCCAGCCCGTCGATCGGGCGGAAAACGAAATTCGTATCGCCGATGACAAGGAAGTGCTTTTCCTTCTCGAAGCGGTGCGTCCAGATCAGGCCTTCCTGCTCCATCAGACGCGCACAGAAGTTGTAATAGGACTCCTGGTACATCACGATGTATTCGAGCGGCTTCTGTGCGGTCCGGATGTCGAATTCGAAATCGGTGAACCCGTGATCCTGGAAAATCTCGGTGAGGATGTCCTGAGCGGTCTTGTTCTGGAAAATCCGGCAGTCGGTCGAGCGCGTCAGAAACCAGAACCACGGCGCCACCGTCATTTGATATTGCGTCACCTTGCCCGGGTTGCCCGCCCGGTCGAACGATGTGACGTATCCGTCGAAGTAGCGAATGCTGTCGGCCCCGCCTGACGAGACGATCCGCTCGAGCGTGGATTGCCGGGCGCTTTGGTCGAATCGAATCTTGATCGGTTGCCCGATCAGCTGATCGGGCACCAGATCATGCTGGTGCGACAGCAAATCGAGGTGGATTTCCGGCAACCGATTGACGTGTTCATCGATGACCGCGGTGCTGACCAGCAGCACGTCCGGACCGAGCGGCGAGTCGATGGTCACGTATCGATTTAGCTGAGTCAGTCGAGCAACGCCGCCGGCCGCATTGTTGAGCGCGTCCGCAATCGCGGCCGGCGTTTTGTTCATCAGCGAAAAACCGGTCTGAGCAAGCTGAACCGCGCGTTGCACGGTGTCGATATGGCTTGCGACGCCGGCGAGCGGGCCAATCTGGCCTGCCACCGTGGATGCGACCGGCCCGGCAAGGCCGCCAAGCGCGCTCAGCGAGCCCAACAGATTCCCGCCGGAACCGGCCGGAATACCGCCATTCGGGGCGAAACTCATTTGAATTCCCTTTATTTTCGTCTCAGGTTCTGCCCCCAATTGGCTCACCAGCTTGAGGCCCCGTTACTGTAGGACAAAACGTTTGCCAGCGAAAGATACCTGAAATTCCTTTGCAATTTCCCTGCCGATACTTTTCCACTCGCCAATCAAATAAGTGGTTGGGAACCGACGCAGGGTTCACCGCGTCGCAGTACCGCGCGGGTTTCTGCCGAGACCAATACGATTTGCACGAAGCTGGTGACTGGAACGTACGGGGAAAATAGTCGATCCATCACGCGCCCCAATCCGGCGAGACTGAATTGGACGAAACGAAGCTCGTCGATCACGAGACGAACCTCCAATCCTTGGACGAACGCTGAAGCCGGCTTGCCCGGCATCCAGCGCCGCACCCGTTCAGTCGAGAGGGAGACGAGCGCGTCGAATCGCCGGCCGGCGTCGGGCGCGGACATGCCGAAGCGAGTGCAAAAGCGCTTGAACTCATTGAGGCCTTCGGCGTTCAGTCGTGCTGCCTGCGGAACCAGCCACGACAGCAGTTCCCACTGGTCACCGCGGCGAAGAATCGGCGCGGGACTTGCACTGGGCTGAGCCAACAACTCGATCTCGTCACCAGAGTCCCCATCGCGCACGGCTAACTGGCGCTCGCGCATGTCCGCCAGGTTGCCATTTGTGCAAGACAGCACGATGTCGAGCTGGCGCTGCGCGGCCGGATCAACGGGCTCGCCGCGAGCGTTCACAAGCGCGAGTTCCAAGCCACGCAATCCGTCTGCGCGCGCTCCAGTTGCCTGTCCGCGCAGCACTTCCTGTCCCGTCTTGCCGGGCTCGGAAGGCGGCTTCGGCGCACGCCGGGCTTCGTCGCGCAAAACAACCCAATACGGGCCTGGCGCTGCGCCAAGCGCGTGCTGCAAGGATTCGAAGGGCGGCAGAAGCGCGGCGCCCTGGGCGGTCGTTATACGGACCTGATCAACTGACCAGATCTCGGTCGTGGCCGCGGTCTTCAGCGAAAACGGTTTCAGCGCATAGTACGCTTGCCCAGCCTTCGTTTCGATTGGCTCCGCATTGCTCGAGAACAAGTTGACTACTGGTGTGCAAAACAGCCGGAGATTGTCGGCCGACGCTGCAATCAGTCGTTGGGCGCAACGTGAGTCAGGGTGGACGCCGGCAAGGGCCAAATGCAACGTGATCCTGCGCGCACCGCCCGCCAACCGTTTCAACCGCGCCAAATCCAGATCGAGGTTGTCAAATCGAGCGGGAAACGCACCGTACTCCATCAGCAGATGAAACGGCGTAATCGCATTGTCGCGAGGCGGCGGAAGCAGCGCGTCGGCATCGTCGAAACCTGCGGCCGCCAGCGGCATGTCCACCCAACGCCAACGCCCGTTGCCGTCCAGTTCAACGAAGGCCCGTGTGGCGTGCATCAGCACGCTGTCGGCGAGCGCAGCCACCACCTCCCTCTCCCCCGCCAAGTGCAATCGCACCGTATCTGGAGCGATGGAGAACTGGGCTGACGGTGCCGTGAGCTCAAGGGTGAAAGACAAAATCCCCGTGGTGTCGGACGGCAGTGTCGTTTGCACCGGCGCGACGGTCGACGTCGCGTAACGTACAGCGGAAACGGTCAACGGTACCAACGTGACGTCGGCGGCGGTGCGGAACACCAGGCGGCTATTCGGCGCCACCAATTGGGTGCCGCGTGGAACTATTCGCGGCTCAGTCTGCTTGCTGTCTCGATCCACGCGGAATTGGGCCATCGCACAAGATGGAAACGGCCGCAGGAACGCTCCATGGATCGTGTCAATCAACGCGTGAGTAAACTCCGGCACCTCATCTTCGAGTCGGATGTCGTGCCGAGCGCACATCAACGCGAACGATTGCAGCAGCCGTTCGACGTGTGGGTCATCCGAGTGCTCACCGGACATCGCAAGACGAGCCGCGATTTTGGGGTAAAGCTCGGCGAATGCGCGCGTCGAGCGGCGCAGCAGACCCAACTCACGCTCAAATTGCGGTAGAAGATCCTCGGGTTCGATGGCCATACGCGTTTCAGATAGTCACGCCGATCTTTCAATCGGTACCCTGCTCATGGATAGACGCAGCGATTCTAACCGGGCGTCGCGCACGCTTATCTCGAATTTATCGAGTCGGGAGCGAATCAATCATAGTGTTTGAAATACGCAGGCCATGAGGCATGCCGTGAAACGAGGGCCGCCACTATGGCCCTCGTGACAGCCCTCTGGGCTTCGGGAGGTTCGGTTGCCCATCGCCAAGCGAGCAAAAGCGATGAGCACGCTCTCGAAACTTCTCGGCATCGTAGCAGAGCACGTTCGTTCGTCGACAACGTTTAACGATTGTTCACCGATTGCCAGCGATGCGCTCAATATCGCCCATTCGCAGGCACCGATCTCGAGAACGGTTTCCACGTCGACACAACTCTCCAGTGTGGCCAAACGATCGTCGCAGCGCGTACGTCCCTGTTCCTCGCGCCTCCGACGGCCGACACTTTCGGCCACCTACTCGGTACGCAGGATATGCGCAGGCCCGCCCCAGAAATGGTGTGCGCTTGCAGAACGAAGCTCGCTCGCCTATACCGTACTCGATGCGGCACCTGTAGGAGTTCACAACCAATGCTAGCCGTGCCCAAAGGAGTGCTAGCAATGTTCACTAATACCGCTAGCGTAGTGTTTTGCTCAGCCTAAGCGGTGGGCATCGATAACGTGATATCGCCTGCAGCGCGGCGTCGAAATTCGGAGCTCTGGCGAAAATCGATTGCGGAACAGTCTCGAGCAGGGTGTGGTGCACCCGGCAGTAGTCGGCTGACGGATCGAGCCACTCCCTCTTCCACCGTGATGCAGTGACATCGGCGTCGTTCAGAACAAGACATCTGAAGCAATACACCAAGTACTTCTGGTCGAAGACCCACTCATGCGGCGTCTGGATCATGCTCAGAATGCCGTCGTTGAGCCGCGCAACGCGAGATAGACGGCTCAGGGTTGGGGATGGAACTGGGGGAAAGAGGATCCAGCCGGCCTTGGTCAGGCTAGGCATCGCTACGCCTGTGCCCGATTCCCAGATCAAATCTACGCTCGTCTGATACCGCGCCGCGATTCGACCCAACCAGCTACCAAACGCCTCTTCCAGGAAGGGGCGAGGTGCGATGGGCCACGGCCTGTGGGTGTCAGACATGCGCGCGGGCAACTCGTTCAAGGTGAGCGATATCGATGCACTCGTCATCGTTCCTGATCGCCAACTCTGCTGCTTCGTTGAGGATCGTAGATATGGCGCCAGTCAGCCCCCCGCTTATCTCGAGAACGAGCTGGACAATCTCACGTCGCGACAGATTCGATGGTTTTCGTAGCGGCAAGACTTTCTCGAACGCAGCCATGAGCCTGCGAAGACTTTCACTTTCCCTCCACCTTGGGATCTCGAATGGTCTGTAGCGGCTGATCATCTGTGAATCGGTCTGAAGCCCTAGAACGGCATCGCGCGTACCGACGAGGACCATGCTAGTCTGCGGGTCGTTGGCCAGGTATTTTAGAAGGTTCAAAGAGGCGCGTTGCTCACGGTACGTTCCGGCGAGCAGGTGATGAACCTCGTCTACGATTAGCATCTGCGGCGACATCCGCCGCAAGATGTCGCGAGCGAGCCGCTCGAGTGTGGCAAGCCCCGCGGCGGGGTTATGTGGCGCACCGAGCTCAAAGAGCAAGGCGGCGTAAAAGCGGTGCTGATCGGGGGTGGGAGGCATCTGTACGCTCACGACCGGACACCGCTCTACCCCAGTTCTCTCGTCGAACTCGCTGGGGTGCGCTCGCCTGAACTTGGCCGTTATCTTGGTTTTCCCGATGTTCGAGTCGCCGTGCAGCAGAAGACACGGCATGCGCTCACGTCTCGGCGTGTCATAGAGCCGCTGCAGTAGCTGCAAGGCTTCAGTCGCTCGGGGATAGTCGATCCACCGGTCACGTAGCAGACCCTTTATGCGATCCTCTTTTCCGAGCAGGACCTGATCTCTTGCTGCGGGTAGCAGATGCGCGAAATCACACTGCTTCATGCTGGCCCCCTTCGACGCCGCCGTCCGCGAACGGATCGGCATGCTCGCGGCTGAGGTCGAAGCCGGCAGGCACCTGTTCATGCAGAGCCTGCGAGCGGTCGCGTCTGGCGGCAGCGGCCTGCACGAGGCCGCGATCACGAAAGCCTATACCGGCGAATTGCTGGAGCGCCTCGCCGAAGCGGCCCTCGACCTGCTTGGCCCCGGGGCCGGTCTCGCCCAGGGCGCGGCCGGCGCGATCGGCGCCGGCCGGTTCGAGCAGCTGCTCTATGCCGCGATTCCGATCGTCGTCGGCGGCGGCACCGCCGAGATTCAGCGGAACGTCATCGCGCAGCGCGGCTTGGGCCTGCCGCGCTGATGCGTGCGCCACCCGTAGACCGAAGCAAAGTTGTCACCGTTTGCGAAGTAAAAATGTCACTTCGCCGATCGGCATCGACTGGGAAACGGAAAACTGCCGCAAATTCATCGACTTGAGTGTCGCGCAATAAAGTCGTCACCGGTCACGACGTTGCGAAAACAGGTGTCAACTCGCCCAAGACGCACTTGCACCGCCGGCAGTCGCGGTCACGCGTGCCGCGGAACCCGAGTGTGACTGGGCAGTCATGCTGTCGTGATAAGCAGGCTTGTGCGAAACTCGCGTTTGAGCGGGTAATCGGAGCATCGTGATAAGGTTCCTCTATCCTATCATCCACACCGTTCTCACCGATTTGTGCGCGTGTTTGGGATGCCTTCTCGTCACTACCTTTAACCACTGAAACGGTCTCGACGCGTCCCAACTAGAGGCTTGAGCGGCTCGCCAGTTTAATATATCGCTATAAGACTGCGATCGCCCATCAAACATAGACCAACGATGCGATTCCCGTTGTGTACACCGCTCCAAGGCCTGACGCGCGAGTTCCAGACCGTCAGGCACCACGACCGCCCAACTGGGCACCTTAGCTGGCTCCCTCGACTCAGACGGAGTAACGATTTTCGAACCGGTAATGAAAGGTTGCCTCCTCTGAGTGGATTAACAACGACCTTGAGGTTAGAGCCAACATGCCCCACCTCGAGCTCCATCCAAATCCTCAAGAATTCAGCGTAAAGCACGTGTGGCACCAATTCAATGGATGGAGCCAAGCCGTCCAATGTCGGCATACGTAGCTTCCAGTGCCTGATCGATCGGTTTCGCGCTCCGGGAAAGTAGAGCTTTGCTCCGTCGAACATGTTGCACGACGAGCCGACCGGGATTGGAACTCGCTGCCACGAGGGTGCATAGGCTTGCTCACGGTCGAGACCATAGAGATCCGCGCGCTTCGCTGACGTAAGGATCGACAGATAGCGGCGATGCGGGCGGACGAACTTTCGGAATATCTGTCGACGCACCGAGCGATAAAGTCGAACAGCCAGTATGCGTCCCGCTTCCAGGTCATCGGCCGTATCGCGTGTGTGCATCGTCCACTGGTCGATTGTCGCTGGTGTTGCACCCGTGCCTGTCAACCAACATTCCGGCGGCCAAGCCAGCCCGCTTACAGCGCCCCACTTTTGCGCAACAACGTGCTCCTGTTCTGCCACATTTGCGACGCCCGGCGTGCCTCCCATCAGTTCATGGCACCGGCAATGGCGCCGTCATCACCGTGGTGGAACAACGACTGGTGTTCGAAACGCTCCGTTGTCTCGAGCCCCGCATGCCGGAGATTCTCTGGCTCGGCCTGCGCCAGCAGCAGCGGCGATGGCGGGTTCTGGTGTTTGAAGTCAAACGAAACGAACGGAATAAACGCATCGGCCGGTCCGTTTACTAACGTCCCAATCGTGTTCGGAGCCCGGTCATGAAACAGGTCCATACAACGCTCGGCGCTGCGATGATCGCATTCGTGCTGACCAGCGTCGTAGCATGCGGCAATTCATCCCACGTCAGTCAGTACAAGGTCGATGTACTGGTTTCCGACGGTGCCCTACCCGCTGCTCACGTGGATACAAACCTGAAGAATCCGTGGGGCATTGCATTCAATCCCAGGGGTTTTGTGTGGGTCGCGGATAACGGGACGCAGCACGCAACGCTCTATGACGGCAATGGCGTCCCGCAATCGCTCGTCGTGACGATCCCCGCCGGCTCGCAAGGCGACGCCTCCCCCACGGGCATCGTATTCAATGGCACGTCGGACTTCGTGGTGACCCAGGGCACAAAATCGGGTCCGGCATCCTTCATTTTCGCTGGCGAGGGCGGAACGATCACGGCGTGGTCGCCAGCCGTCAATCCGACCTCGGCCGTCACCGTGTTCGACAGCGGCGGCAGCGCCGTCTACAAAGGGCTCGCCATGGCCAGCAACAACGGCGCGAATTTCCTGTACGCAACGGATTTCCACAACAACAGGATCGATGTTTTCGACAGGACCTTCACAAAGGTGACGACGACCGGTGCATTTCAAGATCCCGCTTTGCCGGCCGGGTTTGCGCCGTTTGGAATTCAGGCCATCAACTCGAAACTTTACGTTGCTTATGCGAAGCAGGATGCAGCAGCACACGACGACGTCGCGGGTGCAGGATTGGGTTTGATCGACGTGTTCAGCCCATCGGGACAATTCATTCAACGCTTCGCCTCCGGCGAACCGTTGAATGCGCCGTGGGGCATGGCGCCTGCACCCGCGGATTTTGGCCGCTTCAGCAACACCGTTCTGATCGGCAACTTCGGTGACGGCATGATCCACGCGTTCGATGCGACGTCAGGCATGCTGCGCGGGACCCTGCAGCAACTCGACGGCAAGGCGATCGTCGAGCCGGGGCTGTGGGGCATCGCATTCGGCAACGGTCTCAACAATCAACCTGTCAATACGCTGTTTTTTGCTGCCGGCTCCAACGACGAAGCCGACGGTGTCTATGGCCGCATCGACGTCGGCCCGTGAGCGTTCTCGCCGGGATTGCTTGCGGCAATCGCTCGACGCCGGATAGGCGCATTGTTTCGATGCAAAGGAGGCCCCCATGGACGCCACTTACAGAATCGCTGTCATCGCCAGTGTGACTGCCCTCGGCATGACATCGCATGCCGGCTGGGCGGAGCAAACCGTCGACGCGACGTTGCGTTCGAACTCGATCCAGCTCGACACACACAACGTGAAAGCGGGTCGCGTCACGTTCGATGTCAAGAATGCCGTGGACAACAACATGGAGCACGAACTCGTCTTGCTCAGGACCAATCTCCCGGATGATGCACTTCCTGTCCGCAAAGGGCAGGTGCTGGAGCGCAGGTTGAGAAAGATCGGCGAAGTCGAAGACATCGCCCCGGGAACGAGCAAGCGTGCGTCATTCAAGCTCATGCCCGGCCACTACGTGCTGATCTGCAACAAGCCGGGACATTATGTTGCGGGCATGCACACGGCGCTTGTCGTGACGCCGTAAGTCACTTCGGCGGCCCGAAAGACAGCCCGGAAGCGCCGCCGTGCGATCGGAACAGGAGACTTCGCCGCGCGGCGCGCCAGGCATGTGCGCCGCCGACCTCGGCTCCTGTTCAGTTCGTCCGTCGCGCAGCGCCGCTCGGCGTCACGCCGACGGATGCCCTTGTGCTGCTGCCCCCACCTCCAAAAGAGCGCAACTTTAGTTCGTCGGCCTGCGGCCGCGTCGCTTTTCCCCCATCCAGTCCCGACGGATAATGAACGCCTGCACGCGTTGCCGTCACGGTACGAACAACCCGCGCCGCGACGGCAAGCGAACGCGGCATCGACGCAAGGAGGCTTCCCGCATGACGCAGCCATTCAGACTGGGCGACCACGTCCGCTGGAATTCCGAAGCCGGTTACGTAACGGGCACGATCATCGCGATCCACACGCAGGATTTCGACTACAAGGGGCATCGCCATCGCGCGTCGCCCGACGATCCGCAATATGAGATCAAGAGCGACCGGACCGACCACATCGCCGCGCATCGCGGCCGCGTGCTCGAACGCATAACGGGCAAGCGCGACGCATGACGCTCCCGTTCTTCACAATCGGCCATTCGAACCGCACGCTCGACGCGTTCGTCGAGATGCTCGACGCGGTCGATATCGCGCTGCTTGCCGATATCCGGAAGATGACGCGCTCGCGCACGAATCCGCAGTTCAACGAAGCGACGTTGCCCGACGCGCTGGCCGCGGTCGATATCGCGTACGAGCACATCGCAGCGCTCGGCGGCCTGCGGGGCAAGACGCGCGGCGTGCCCGACGAGGTCAACGACTTCTGGACCAACCGCAGCTTCCATCGCTACGCCGACTACGCGTTGTCGCCCGAGTTTCGAACGGGCCTCGACCAGCTGATCGAGCAAGGGCACCGGCAACGCTGCGCGATCATGTGTTCGGAAGCCGTGTGGTGGCGTTGTCACCGGCGCATCGTGTCCGACTACCTGATCGCGCGCGGCGAAACGGTGCTGCACATCATGGGCCGCAATCGCGTCGAGCCCGCGCGTCTCACGGCCGGCGCGGTGATCCGGGACGACGGCACGATCGTCTATCCGGACGTCGACAGCGATGCAGCTGACGACGGCAGCGCCGGGCAACCGAACGAGTAACGCGCTCGGGTCGTGCTCGTGCGCACGGCGGTGATTGCCTGACGCGCGGCGCAACGGCAACGCTCCACGTGGGCCGGCCGTCGCCCCTGCGCGTCCGACACGCCGCGCGCTCGCCGCGGTTTGCGCCGCCGCGATCCTGCATTACCATCGGGCGATCATCGCGCGAGCCGCTTCCGGCCCGCGCGCCCCGCCACCTCCGCACTCCTTCACCGATGCTCGTTCTCATCATCATCGCCGGCCTGTGGGCCGGCCTGCAAAATGCCCTCGCGGGCGGCGGCTCGTTCGTCACGCTGCCCGCACTGATCCTGTCGGGCATGTCGCCGCTCGCGGCGAACATCACGTCGACGGTCGCGCTGTTCCCCGGCCAGGTCACGACGGGCTGGGCGAGCCGAAACATGGTGCGTGGCGCGGGCAAGCTGCCGTTTCGCGCGCTGTTCGCGATCAGCGTGGTCGGCGGCGCACTCGGCGGGCTGCTGCTGCTGAAAACCCCGTCGTCGATCTTCTCGCACCTCGTGCCGTGGCTCGTGCTGTTCGCGACGGTCGTGTTCGCGTGGGGCAGCTTCTTCCGCAAGCCCGGCGTGGAGACGCAGCATCTCGGCCCCGTGACGGCCGCGATCGCGCAGTTCCTGATCGCGATCTACGGCGGCTACTTCGGCGGCGGCATCGGCTTCCTGATGATGGCCGCGCTGACGATGGCCGGCTTGTCGCCGCGTCACGCGATGTCGACCAAGAATGCGCTCGCGGGCGTGATGAACGCATCGGCGGTCGTGCTGTTCCTGACGTCGCCGCACCTGCACTGGCAGGCGGCGATCGCGCTCGGCGGCGGCGCGATCGTCGGGGGCCTGCTCGGCGCGTGGGCGCTGCACCGCGTGAACGAGCGCGTGCTGCGGATCGCGATCGTCTGCATCGGCGTCGCGCTGACCGTCGGGCTGTTCGTCAAGCCGATCTGACGCACGCGCGCCGATCGCACGCTCGGGCAAGCGTCCGTACGTTGAGGGAAGGCGGGTAGCAGGTAATGCGCGCGCCTCGATGTCTGGGGCACCTGGGGCGGCTCATGCGCCCCGCTCGTCAATCCTTGCAGGCGGGCACGTTCAACCGAACGGCCGCACGCCGATCAGCGGTCCGTGCAGGAACAGCGCGAAGACGGCCCATACGACGAGCCCGGCCCCGATCGTCACGGCATCGCCCGACAGCCTGCCGGCCGGATAGCGGACGCCGTCGCGGCGGTCGCGCGCGCGCCACACGATGAAATCCACCAGCGACCACACGAAAAATGCGCCGAACAGCACGACCGCATGCAGCGTGCCGTTCGCGAGCAGATGCGCGACCGCCCACACCATCACGCCGGCCACCATCGGATGGCCGACGAGCGTCTTGATGCGGTTGCGCGGCACGTAGGACGCGGCGATCAGCACGAATGCGATCGCGGTCAGCATGCCGGTGAGGTGGCGCACGCCGACGGGTGACACCCACAGCAGCGTCGCGCTCTGGCGCGCGATCCCGTAACCCCAGATGATCAGCACGAAGCCGACGATCGACGCGATCGCATAGGGGCCCTTCCAGCGTTTCTCGCCGATCCGCTCGATGGTGACGGAGCGCCAGCCATCCGCGACGATCCGGATCGAATGCACACCGAGGAAGATCGCTAAACCGAGAATCAGGACGAGCATCGGCTATCTCCGTCTGGAACGATGAGTGGGGGGAAGCATTCGCGCGGCTTTCGATGCACCGTTCGCGAGGCCGGCGGCGACACCGGCTCGGGTTGCGCCGGGCACGGACGCAATCGCGCCGATCATAAACGCCGAGGCCGCCGTTGTGAAGCAGGCGGAACACGCGGTGCGTCAAGCCCGGCGCTTGCGCGCACCCGCCGTGGCTCGACAGAAAGGACAAGGAAGGAACAGCGTCGTCTTACGGCCGACGCTGCGTGCGCTTGCGCGTCGCCTCCGGTCTCGGCGCCGGCTTCGACTTCGGCCGTGCATTGCGCTTCGGCGCCCCCGCCAGCAGCGCCGCGCGATACGCGCCGCGACACCAGTCGAACAGCGCGCCCGCATCCTCGAGTACGTCGGCCGGCGTTTCGTAATAGCCTTCGAGCGCCACGGTGCGCGTGGGCCGCTCGTACGAGAACGGCCCCATCCCCGCCGCAACGAACGCCGGACGGTTCACGTCGTCGACGCGCAGGAACAGCGACCCGCGCGACATGAAGCCGAACATCACGCCGTCGAGCCGCATCGCGGCGCCGCTGAAGAAGCGCACGACCTCTACCTTGCCGAGCGGCGCGAGCTGGTAAGCGATCTCCTCGCCGTGCGCCTTCTCCGCCTGCCAGCTCATGCGAGCTCCGTACAGCGCTGCGTCCACCCGTCGAGTTCGGCGTCGTCGAAGCCGACGGCCGCCGCGCTCTCGCGGATCTGCCGCCACGTCGCACGATCGACCGGAATGCCGTCCGCGCCACGCGCCGCGCGGCTCGCCTCCTCCGGCTCGCCGGGCATCCGCACCGGCGCATCGCCCGCCTGCGGCGACGCCTTCGCCCAGGCGACGAACGCATCGGCTTCACGCTCCGCGTCGGCCGCATCGAACGCGTTCGGGTCGATCAGCACCGACAGCATCCCGTTGACGATCGCGCTCGTCTTCTGCAGCGTGTCGCCGTAGGTCGTATGCCCGCCGACCAGCGCGCCGCCGAAGATCTCGCACATCGCGGCCAGCGCATAGCCCTTGTGCAACCCGAACGGCAGCAACGCGCCGAACGGCTGCTCGTGCATGACGGCCGGATCGTCGCTCGGCTGGCCGCGATGATCGATCAGCGACCCGGCCGGCACGCGCTTGCCCTGGTTATACGCGACCCGCGTCTTGCCGTACGCGATCGCGCTCGTCGCGAAATCGAGCAGCAGCGGCGGGCGGCCCGCGCGCGGATACGCGGCGCAGAACGGATTCGTGCCGAAGCGCGGATCGGTGCCGTTGAGCGGCGCGACGAGCAAGTCGCCCGGCACGTTGACGAAATGGAACGACACGAGGCCCGAGCGCGCGCACTGCTCGGCCCAGTGGCCGATGCGGCCGAGGTGATGGACGTCGCGCAGCCCGATCGCGCAGATGCCCATGCGCCGGGCCCGCTCGATCCCTTCGACCATCGCCTCGAACGCGATCACCTGGCCGAAGCCGCGCCCGCCGTCGATCGTCAGCACCGCGCCGCCGTCGCGAACGATCGACGCGTGCCCGTTCAGCTGCAGCTGCCCTTCCCGCCACGATGCGACGTAGTTTGGGATCATCCCGATCCCGTGCGAATCGTGCCCCGCCAGATTCGCGCCGACCAGGTGATCGGCGACGAGCCGCGCCTCGCGCTCGCTGCTGCCGGCCCGCTCCCAAAGTGCCGCGACGAATGCGTGCAGCGGTTCGGCGCGCAGGCGCAGCGGGTCGGTAGCAGGTGTCGGCAGCGCGGTCATCGGCAAGTCTCCGTCAGGTCAGGCGGGATCCGGTCGGGTCGGGTTGGGTCGGGTCGTGACAGGCAGCGCGAACGCTCAGCGCGCGGTCGCGATCACGTCCGCGACCGCCGCGGTGAGCTTCTTCGCGTACGGCACGTGCAGGAACTCGTTCGGGCCGTGCGCGTTCGACTTCGGCCCGAGCACGCCGCACACCATGAACTGCGCGGACGGGAACCCTTCCTGCAGCACGTTCATCAGCGGGATCGTGCCGCCGAGGCCCATGTACGCGCAGTCCGCGCCGAAGTGGCGTCGCGACGCCGCGTCGAGCGACGACGCGAGCCACGGCGCGAGATCCGGCGCGCTCCAGCCGGTCGCGGCGCCCGCGTCGGGCTTGAACGTGACCTTTGCGTTGTACGGCGGATCGAGTTCGAGCAGTTCCTTCAGCTGCTGCACGGCCTGCGCGGCGTCGACGAGCGGCGGCAGGCGCAGCGACAGCTTGAACGCGGTGCGCGGACGCAGCACGTTGCCCGCGTCGGAAAGCGCCGGCAGGCCGGCCGCGCCCGTCACCGACAGCGACGGACGCCACGTCGAATTCAGCAGCGCCTCGCGCGGATCGGTCGTGGTCGGCAGCACCGGTTTGCCGTCCATCCCGCACGCCCACGGCAGCCCCTTCCACACGGTGTCGCCGAGAATCGCGGCGGCCGCGTCGGCTTCGCGCACGCGGCTGTCGGGAATCTCGCAATGGAACACGCCCGGCAGCAGGTTGCCGTTCTTCGCATCTTCCAGGCGTTCGAACAGCTGACGCATCACGCGGAAGCTCGACGGCGCGATGCCGCCGAAGACGCCCGAGTGAACACCTTCCTCCAGCACCTCGACCTGCAGGTCGCCGGACACCAGCCCGCGCAACGAAGTCGTGAGCCACATCTGGTCGTAGTTGCCGGCGCCCGAATCGAGGCACACGACGAGCGACACCTGGCCGAGCCGGTCGCGCAGCGCGTCGACGTACGGCAGCAGGTCGTAGCTGCCCGACTCCTCGCAGGTTTCGATCAGGCCGACGCAGCGCGGCCGTTCGACGCCCTGCTCGTCGAGCGCGCCGAGCGCCGCGAGGCTCGCGTAGATCGCGTAGCCGTCGTCCGCGCCGCCGCGGCCGTACAGCTTGCCGTTCTCGAACTTCGGCGTCCACGGGCCGAGGTCCGCGCGCCAGCCGTCGAATTCGGGCTGCTTGTCGAGGTGGCCGTACAGCAGGATCGTATCGGTGCTGCCCGCGCGCGTCGCGGGGGTTTCGAAGAAGATCACCGGCGTGCGGCCGGGCAGGCGCACGATTTCGAGCTTCAGGCCTTTGACCGGCTGGCGTTCGGCCCACTGCGCGGCATCGGTGACGACACGTTCGAGATACCCGCGCTGCGCCCAGTCGGGGTCGAATGCGGGACTCTTCGCGGGGATCGCGATGTAGTCGGTCAGTGCGTGGAGGATTTCATCGTTCCACTTGCGCTCGACGAAGGTAACGAGCTTGTCATGGTCGAGGACGGGGGTAGTGTCGACGGAGGTCATGATGGGTGCCTGGATCGGGCTGATGAAAAACCGGATGATACGCCGATGGCCCTTCGGCCGGGGTCTTTCCGCGCCCGCTTCCGCGTCCGTTTCGGGCCCGTTTCCGCTGCTGCTCGAACGCGTCGCCGCGCAGCAGATTCACCGGTTCTTCCGATACAAGAACAAGAAGCGTATTAGCCGGCGGCACGCCTTTAATGCGCTCGACAATAATCAATCGACTCGATCACGATTCGACGAATCATTTACGTCACGAACTGATTTAGCCGATTCGTCAAGAATCGATTATTCGCCGGCGGCCGATCCAGCCGACTTTCGATTTTCCGCCTCCGTTGCCGCCCGCGCCGGCCCCGTCGCATCGCGCCGCCGATTCGGCACCGCAATGCCGGCCAACCCATTTCAATGACATCGATCAACATTTAACTCATTAAATGTCGGCGTTTACCATTAAAAAATCGATGAGCGATATACCATGACGTCGTTTAATAAAACGGCGATCCATTCCGGAATCGTCGACCGGCGCCGGGCCGCGCCACCTCAATCGCATCACGTCCACTCAAGGAGCCCCGCATGTCCGATGCCAGCTCGTCCTCCTCCCGCTCCGCCGCCGCGCCAGCCGCGATTTCCGCGCCGAAAATCGGCGTCGTCCCCGCCACGCTGATGGTCGCGGGCAACATGATGGGCTCCGGCGTCTTCATGCTGCCCGCGAACCTCGCCGCCACCGGCGGCATCGCGATCTTCGGCTGGCTGATCACCGTGGTCGGCGCCGTGTCGCTCGCGCTGGTGTTCGCGAAGCTCGCGGCGATCGACCCGGCCGCCGGCGGCCCGTACGCGTATGCGCGCAAATCGTTCGGCCCGTACATCGGCTACCAGACCAACCTGATCTACTGGCTCGCGAACGTGCTCGGCAACGTCGGCCTCGCGGTCGCCGGCCTCGGTTATCTGACGCACTTCTTCCCGGTGCTGCGCGACCCGCTCGTGTTCGCGCTCGCCCAGATCTTCGTGATCTGGCTGTTCACCTACGCGAACATCCTCGGGCCGAACGTCGTCGGCCGCGTGCAGTCGGTCACGACGATCTTCGCGCTCGTGCCGATCCTCGGGATGGCCGTGTTCGGCTGGTTCTGGTTCAGCAAGGACGTGTATTTCGCCGGCTGGAACGTGTCGGGCGCGAGCAGCTTCAGCGCGATCGGCGCGACGCTGAACTTCACGCTGTGGGCGTTCATCGGCGTCGAGAGCGCGTCGGTGTCGGCGGGCGTCGTCGAGAACCCGTCGCGCAACGTGCCGATCGCGACCGTCGGCGGCGTCGTGCTCGCGGCCGTGTGCTATGTGCTCAGCTCGACCGTGATCATGGGGATGATCCCGAACAAGGCGCTGCTCGCGTCGAGCGCGCCGTTCGCGGATGCCGCGCGACTCGCGCTTGGCGACACCGCCGCGAACGCGGTCGCGATCTGCGCGGCGCTCGGCTGCCTCGGCTCGCTCGCGGGCTGGACGCTGCTGGTCGGCCAGACAGCGAAGGCCGCGGCCGACGACGGCCTGTTCGCCGGCGTGTTCGCCCGCGTCAACTCGAAGAACGTGCCGTCGGCCGGCCTCGCGATCGTCGCGGTGATCATGTCCGTGCAGGTGCTCGCGACGATGTCGCCGAGCGCGAGCGAGCAGTTCGGCAAGATCGCGTCGATCGCCGTGATCATGACGCTGTTGCCGTACATCTACTCGTGCATCGCGATCAAGGTGCTCGGCTACGGCAAGATGCCGTCGCACCAGTTCACCTTCTACACGATCGTCGGCCTGATCGGCGCCGTCTACGCATTGTGGGCGATGGTCGGCTCCGACGGCCAGCAGACGCGCTGGTCGCTGATCTTCGTGATCGCGACGATCGTCTTCTACGAGCTGTCGATCAACCGCCAGCGCGAAATCGAGGAAACCCATGTCCATCCGGGCGGCCGTTCGCCGCGCTGGGTGCGCTATCTCGCGCTCGGCGTCACCATCGTCGCGCTCGTCGCGACCTTCTGGATCTCGGTGGGCCGACACGAGGCCGACATTCTTCACGCCCGCTCGCCGGCCGCGGGCGTCCAGGCAACCCAGCAAACGGGGGAATAACCATGACCGCTACCTTGACCCAACCGGCGTTTCGCCGCCTCGGCATGAAGGCGCTGCTCGTGCAGCACGACATCGACGAACGCACGGCCACCGGGCGCGCAGCCACCGCCCTCGCCGAAGAATTGCGCACCCGGCTCGTCGACGTCGTGATCGCGACGTCCGCCGAAGACGCGCGCGCAGTGGTCGACGCCGATCCCGCGATCCAGTGCCTGCTGCTCAACTGGGAGCTCGGCAACGATCCCGATCATGCGCCCGCGCAGGCCGTGCTCGACGCGATGCGCGCGCGCAATGCGACGGTGCCGGTGTTCCTGCTCGCGAGCCGCGCGAGCGCGGCCGCGATTCCCGTCGACGCGATGCGCAAGGCCGACGACTTCATCTGGATGCTGGAGGACACCACCGCGTTCATCGGCGGGCGGATCGTCGCCGCGATCGAACGCTATCGCGAGACCGTGCTGCCGCCGATGTTCCGCGCACTCGCACAGTTCTCGCGCGTGTACGAATACTCGTGGCACACGCCGGGCCACACGGGCGGCACCGCGTTCCTGAAATCGCCGGTCGGCCGCGCGTACTTCGAATTCTTCGGCGAAGCGCTGTTCCGCTCGGACCTGTCGATCTCGGTCGGCGAACTCGGCTCGCTGCTCGACCACTCGGGCCCGATCGGCGAAAGCGAACGCTACGCGGCGCGCGTGTTCGGCGCGCACCGCACGTATCACGTGACGAACGGCTCGTCGATGTCGAACCGCGTGATCCTGATGGCGAGCGTCACGCGCAACCAGGTCGCGCTGTGCGACCGCAACTGCCACAAGTCGGCCGAGCATGCGATGACGATGTCCGGCGCGATTCCGACCTACCTGATCCCGTCGCGCAACCATTACGGGATCATCGGGCCGATCATGCCGGAGCGGCTCACGGCCGCCGCCGTGCGCCTCGCGGTCGACGCGAATCCGCTCGCGCGCGGCCGCGACGGCATCGATCCGACGCCCGTGCATGCGCTGATCACGAACTCGACCTACGACGGCCTCTGCTACAACGTCGCGCGCGTCGAGGAACTGCTCGGCCAGAGCGTCGACCGGCTGCATTTCGACGAAGCCTGGTACGGCTATGCACGTTTCAACCCGATCTACCGCGACCGTCACGCGATGCACGGCGATCCGTCGCAGCACGACGCGAGCAAGCCGACCGTGTTCGCGACGCAGTCGACGCACAAGCTGCTCGCCGCGCTGTCGCAGGCATCGTTCATCCATGTCCGCGACGGCCGCAACCCGATCGAGCATGCGCGCTTCAACGAGGCGTACATGATGCACGCGTCGACGTCGCCGAACTACGCGATCATCGCGTCGAACGACGTAAGCGCCGCGATGATGGACGGCCCCGGCGGCGAGGCGCTGACGACCGACGCGATCCGCGAGGCCGTCTCGTTTCGCCGGATGCTCGCGCGGCTGCACGCGGAATGCGAGGAGAACAACGACTGGTTCTTCAACGGCTGGCAGCCGGACACCGTGGTCGATCGCAAGACGGGCCGGCGCGTGCGCTTCCATGAAGCGGACGAAACGCTGCTCGCCGCCGATCCGTCATGCTGGGTGCTGCATCCGGGCGACACATGGCACGGCTTCGGCGAGATCGAGGACGACTACTGCATGCTCGACCCGATCAAGGTATCGATCGTCACGCCAGGCGTCGCGCCGCACGGCGGCTTGATGCCGGTCGGCATTCCGGCGTCGGTCGTCACCGCGTATCTGGACCGGCACGGGATCGTCGTCGAGAAGACGACCGACTTCACGATCCTGTTCCTGTTCTCGCTCGGCGTGACGAAGGGCAAGTGGGGCACGCTCGTCAACACGCTGCTCGACTTCAAGCGCGACTACGACGCAAACGCGCCGCTCGAACAGGCGCTGCCGGAACTCGTCGCGCGTTATCCGGACCGCTACGGCAAGCTCGGCCTGCGCGATCTGTGCGACCTGATGTTCAGCGCAATGAGCGACCTGAGGACGACCGAGATGATGTCGCGCGGCTTCTCGACGCTGCCGCAGCCCGACTTCAGCCCGGCCGAGGCGTTCGAGCATCTCGTGCACAACGACATCGAGATGCTCCAGCTGTCGGAGATGGCGGGCCGCACCGTCGCGACGGGCGTCGTGCCCTATCCGCCCGGCATTCCGCTGCTGATGCCCGGCGAGAACGCGGGGCCGGCCGACGGCCCGCTGCTCGGCTACCTGAGGGCGCTCGAGCAATACGACCTGCGCTTTCCCGGCTTCACGCACGATACGCATGGCGTCGAAGTCGAGGATGGCGTTTACCGGATCGCATGCATCCGGCAAGTCGATCGCAAGACGAACACGCGCTGAGCGTGTGCGTCGCGACGCCGCGCCGGCAACCCGCGGCCGGCATCGCGACGCTGGATGACCCGCCGGTTATGCCGGCAGTCGACCGACCCACGCGGCAAGCTGCGCTTCGCCGTCTTCATCGAGCTTGCCCTTCAGTTCGCCGTACCACGGCGCGATCGCGTCGGCCGGCTGCGTGGCCTTCAGGATCTCGAGACTGTTCTCGAGGAATGAAGAAAAGAACGGAATGCCGCGCAGATGGAGGAAGGTCGAGTCGGTGATGCGCACGTGGCCGTACACGTCGCGCACCCATGCGAGATGCGGCAGCGCCTCGCGCAGGTGGCCGCTTTGCATCAGCGCGGAGATGAAGTTCACGCGCGCGGCGACATCCGACTGCTCGTGCGTGTCGTGATTGACCTCGGCGGCCTTCTGCAGCCACGCTTCGCCGCGCTCCACTTCGTCGCACATCACGGATGTCGTCGCGAGCTGCACCGCGTTGTGCGCGCTCGGCTCGTGGTCGAACAGCGCGAGCCAGTACGGAAACGCTTCCGGGTAACGCTTCATCGCCGAGTACGACAGCGCACACAGGCGCGCCGCATCGGCGAGCCGCTCCGCATGCGGCGCGGCGGCCGCGATCGCGGCTTCGTGCCGGCCGGCCTGGAATGCCTTCAGCGCGGGCGCGAGTTCCGGTGCGATGTCGGGGCCGTCCTGCCCGGCCGCGTCGGGTGCTTCCGGCGCGTCCGGCGCTTGCGTCGAAGGTGCGGGCGATGCCGCTTCGTCACGCGGTTTCTTTCCGAACAGCTTTCCCAGCAGGCCCATGGTGATTGTCCTTGTCGTTGTGAGGGGTCGATGGCGGCGCCCTGCAGCGGCGCGGAATGCGCGGCATGCGTGGATCACCGCACGGCGACCGCCATCTTACGCGCGCTCGAAGTCGACTAGAAGCGCCCGACGGCCGGGCACCGCTGTTGCAGGAGCAGACACGACGCTCACGCGTCCGTGGGCCTGACGCCGCGATCCATCCCGCGCCGGTACGCGGCGGGGCTCGTTGCCGCGACGCGCCGGAAATGCCGGCGCAGCGACTCCTCGGAACCGAACCCCGAGCGCGCGGCAATCTGCGCAAGTGACAGCGCGGGATGCGTTTCGAGCATGTCCTTTGCGATATTCACGCGCTCGCGGATCAGCCACATGAGCGGCGACATCCCCGTCGCATCCGCGAACTGCCGCTGCAGTGTGCGCGTGCTCATCGCGGCCTGCGCGGCCAGCGACGCGAGCGTGTGCGGTTCGGCCGCATGCGCGCGCATCCAGTCGATCAGCTTCGCGAGCCGGTCGCCGCCGCCCGGGGCGACCGGGCGCGGCACGAACTGCGCCTGGCCGCCATCGCGATGCGGCGGCAGCACGAGGCGCTGCGCGACGCGGTTCGCAATCGCACCGCCATGATCGCGGCGCACGAGATGCAGCAGCATGTCGAGCCCCGCGGCCGAGCCGGCCGACGTGACGATCTGCCCTTCGTCGACGTACAGCGCGTCGGGATTCACGCGCAGCGCCGGATAGCGCGCCTGCAGGCGCTCGGCGTAACGCCAGTGCGTCGTCACGGTCAGTCCGTCGAGCACGCCGGCCGCTGCGAGCACGAACACGCCCGAGCAGATCGAACAGAGCCGCGCGCCGCGGCGATGCGCGGCACGCAGCTTCTTCAGCAACGGTTCCGGCGGTAGTTCGTCCGGATCGCGCCAGCCGGGAATCACGATGGTGTCCGCGCGATCGAGTGTCGCAAGCCGGTACGGCGCGGCGACCGTGATGCCGCCCGCCGCGCGCACGGGCCCCGGCTCGCTCGCGCACACCGCGAAGCGATACCAGTCGACGCCGAGTTCCGGGCGCTCGAGCGCGAACAGTTCGACCACGCAGCCGAATTCGAAGGTGCAGAGGCGATCGTAGGCGAGCGCGACGACGAGATGATTTTGCATGGCGCGATGTTACCGGAACTTGTCGATCGCGCCACTGCCGGAAAAGGCGGCGAACCGCGATACTGCCCTTCATTCCGGCGCATTCCGCGCCGTCCTCATGGAGCGCCTTTCATGTCATACGTAACCGACGTACCCGCCGCCGATAACGCCGCCGCCCTCGCGCACTTCGAAGCGTCGCTGCGCTTCGAGACCGATTGCTGGGACGTGCACGACGCGCTCGCGTCCGGCGCGCCCGATTTCGTGCTGCTCGATGTCCGGAGTCCGGAACTGTTTTCCGCCGGCCACGTGCCGGGCGCACGCAACCTGCCGCACCGCAAGATCGTCGCCGGCAAGCTCGCCGAGCATTCGGCCGACACGCTGTTCGTCGTGTACTGCGCGGGCCCGCACTGCAACGGCGCCGCGCGTGCGGCGGTGCGGCTCGCGCGCCTCGGCCGCCCCGTGAAGCTGATGATCGGCGGCGTCACCGGCTGGCTCGACGAAGGTTTCGCGCTGAGCAACGATGCGGCACTGAAGGACGTCGCCGCTCGCTGATCGTCACTAAAACCGCAACAATCAATTGCCAGCACACAACCGGAAAAAGCGCGACAATCAGCCTCATTGCAGTTCGGATGGAGCAGCAACATGCAACACGCAGTCCTGATTCAGGTGGCCGGTTCGGTCGCAGCGATCGCGCTCTATTTTCTCCCTGCCGTCGTCGCCGACCGGCGCGGCCGGCACGACAAGCTGATGATCGCGATGTTCAACGCCCTGTTCGCGTGGACGGGCATCGGCTGGCTGATGACGCTGTACTGGGCCTGCCAGCCGAACCCGCAAACCGACGTCGCGCAAACCATCCTCGCGAAGCGCCGCGGCAGCAGTATGCGGACCTTCTCGACCGGTCTCGTCGAACGCGTGCAGCGCCGCGTCGCCGCCCAGGAGCAATGGGCCGAGAAGCAAGGTTGCCGCTAAGTCCCGCTATTCCGCTTACCTCGCCGGGCCGAACTTCGGCATCCTGACGTTGGTCGAGGCCCGGTAGTCCCACACCAGCCCATCGCGCGGCGCCTCCCCGCCCGCGCGCAACCATGCCCCGAATGCCCCGGCCGTGACCGCCCGCGCGATCCGCTCGCCCGGGCAGCCGTGCGGCCCCGTGCCGAATCCGAAGTTCGGCCCCGGCGCGCGGCCCGGCAGCAGCCGATGCGGCTCGCGATGCACGGCCGGATCGCGGTTCGCGGCCGCCAGCACGACCAGGATGGCTGCACCGGCATCGACGGTCACCCCCTCGATCGTCGTGCGCGACGCGACGAAGCGGCGCGTGTTCTGCACCGGCGAATCGAATCGACCGACCTCGGCGACGAATGCATCGAGCGCGGCGGTGTCCGGCATTGCGCGTTCGCCACCCGCCACGTCGTCCGCCGTACCGTCCCAAGCAACCAGCACATTGCCGAGCCACGCGGCCGTGGCCTCGCACGTCTGCGACAGCAGGCCGACGAGATTCGCGACGAGCGCACCACTCGCGTGCCAGCCGGCGGCATCGGCCGCCTGCTGAATCGCCGCGACCCATGAGCCGTCCTGCGCACGGGTGCGCGCGACGCGCTCCGTCATCCGGTCGAGCAGTTGCCGCGCGGCTTCACTCGCGCGGGCCAGCGCCGCGTCGTCGGACAGCGGCGACAGCGCGGCGACGAAGTCGACCACCAGCGCGGCGATGTCGTCGAGCTGCGCATCGTCGAAACCGAGCAGATCGGCGACCGCGCAAACGGGCACCGACAGACACCACGCGTTCAATGCATCCGCGTCATACGGCGCGCGCAGCCGGCTGCCGGCCAGCTGTGCGGCACGCCAGCGCAACGCCCCTGCATCGATCGGCGCGCACGCCGCGCGCAGCGCCTGCTTCGGCGCGTCGTGCCGCAATGCGCCGTCGTTCATGCGCACCAGCTCGCCGAACAGCGCGCCTGCCGTCGTGCCGCGCAACGCCGGCGGCACCGGCGCATCGAGTGGCCTGACGCGGCATGCCGGATGGCCGAGCACGGCGGTCACGCTCGCCGCCCGGCTCGCGACCCACAGGCCGAGCGTGGCGTCGAACGCGAGCGGAGGGCCGTCGACGAGCGTCGCGTAATAGGGATAGGGATCGCGGTGTGTCACCGCAGCAATCGGATCGGTCGGGTTCATGCGTGAAGTATCGGCGCGCCGGGCCGCCGCATGTTTCCGGATGACGTGAAATGTCGAGGTTGCCGCGGGGGGCCGGCTGTGCGGCCGCTGCTGCACAGCAGCATACGGGCGGCAAGCGGCGCCACGCCGTAATGGATGCGGCGGGATGCGACGGGCTGCGGCGTCAGGCCGCCGACCGGTAGCGGTGCGCCAGCATCCGCAGACGGACGCGCCCGGCGGAAATCGCGCGCGGCTCAGCCACCACCGTCTCGTGGTGAAACATTTCCTGCCGGAAGTGGCCGCTCTCGTCGAACCACTGGCAGATCAGCCAGTCGGCATCGTCGAACACGACCGGCCCGGCGTAGGTGACGGTCATGCGTGGGCCGCCGGTTTTCAGCGTCACGACATCGCCAACGCGAAAGCCGCGGTGATTTTCTCGGATTGTCATCGCTCTCTCGATTTTTTAGTTATTCATTTTCCAGCGGCCTGCCGACCGCTCCCTCGGATAGGCCGCAGATTACCAATCCGAAATATAACCGGCAACTCCCGACACCAAAAAAATTATCGCTCGGAAAATCGCAACAATACGGGGCATCGGTACACCTGACGGGCATCTGGCACCCATAACCGGCGCGGCTTGTGCCGGCTATGGTCGGCCGACCGGAATGCGGAGAATAAACGATGTATTTCTCGACGTCATCGCGACTTTAAATCAGTCGCGATTTCGGTTGATTACGGTCAATCGATTTTCGGCTGGAAACGTTCCCACGTTTTATCGGCCGTCATAGTGGAAAATGAACATGTGCATTATCGGGCGCCGAAAACCACCGATCGAGGTCGCGGCCCGACACCGCCGCCTGCGCGAACGTAAATGTGCCGTTGCGCGCCATTTCCGTCGCGGCGCGCAGGAACGCGCCGAGCGCGGCCCGCGCCAGTGCGCCGCCGACGCTGACACGCTTCACACCGAGCGCCGCGAGCGCATCGAGGCTCAGCAACTCGCCCTGCAGCCCCATCACGACATTGACCGGCGCACCCACCGCGCGCGTGACCGCCGCGATGTCGTCGGCGTCGCTCAGGCCCGGCGCGTACAGCACGTCGGCCCCCGCGTCGCGGTACGCGACCAGCCGCGCGATCGTATCGGCGAGGTCGCGGCGGCCGTGCAGGTAGTTCTCGCAGCGCGCGGTCAGCGTGAACGGAAACGGCAACGCGCGCGCCGCGTCGACCGCCGCCGCGATGCGCTCGACTGCCGCGTCGTGCGGGTAGATCGGCGTGTCGGCGCGGCCGGTCGCATCCTCGATCGAGCCGCCTACCGCGCCGGCATCGGCCGCGAGGCGGATCGTCTCGGCGACCGTGTCGGGCGCGTCGCCGAAGCCGTTCTCGAGATCGGCGCTGACCGGCAGGCCGCCCGCCGCGACGATCTCGGCGATGTGGCCGAGCATTTCGTCACGGCCAATCGCGTTGTCGGGCCGCCCTCTCGAATAGGCAAAACCGGCGCTCGTGGTGGCGAGCGCGTCGAAGCCGGCCATCGCGAGCAGCCGGGCGGAACCGGCATCCCACGGGTTCGGGATGATGAAGGCGCCGGGGCGCGTATGCAGCGCGCGGAAGGCTTCGGCGTGGCGGAACTGCACGTTGGAATCGGACATCGCTGTCTCCTTGGAACGGGAGATATCAGCATAGGCGCGCGCGGTACCGCGACGGTTCGCGCCGCGGTGAAATGTCGATGTGGATGCCAGGACCTCGCGTGCGCGGTGCGCCGCCGGTCATGCCGCCGCTCAGGAACCGAGCTTCTTCGTCAGGAGAATATGCGACTGCGCGGCCGGACAGTCCGGCGGTCCGGCTGTTCGCCGAAGCGGACATAACCGAGCTGCTCGCAGAACGGCCGCACCTGAACGCCGAACGTGTCGAGCATTGCGCCGTGACAGCCGCGCGTGCGGCTACACGACATACGCGCCCTTCGCATGCAGTTCCGCTTCGGTGCGCTCGAGCGCCGCGACCGCATCGCTGCCTTCGAGCGCGAGCAACTGCGCGACCAGCGCTTCGGCCATCGCATGCGCGGCGACCAGCGACGGAAAGAACGACGGGCTGTCGTGCGTGAAGATCAATTGCGCGTCCGCATGCAGCGCGATCGGCGACACCGCGCTGTCGGTGATCGCGACGATCTTGCTGCCCTGCGCCTTCGCCGCCTGCGCAACGCGCGTCGCTTCCGCCGAATACGGCGCGAAACTGATGATCACGGTCACGCTCTGCTTCGCGATCGTGCGCAACTCCATCTCGAGCGAGCCGGCGACGCCGTTGAGCAGCGACACGGTCGGCCGGAACAGCCGGTAGCCGTACACGAAACCGAACGCGACGGGATAGCACGACCGGAATCCGGCGACGTGCACGTGCGATGCCTTGCGGATCAGCTTCGCCGCGTCGGCGAGCGCGTGCTCGTTCTGCGCGGCGGTGGCGGCGAGATTGTGTTGCTGGGCGGCCAGCAGGTCATGCGCGAGCGACGCCTTGGCGTCGGGCCGCACGAGCGAACGCGCACGCTGCGTGAGCGGCTCGGGACGCGTGCGCACGCGCGCGACGCACAGGTCGCGCAGCTCGTTCCAGCCGGGGAAACCGAATTGCTGCGCGAGCCGCACGAGTGACGCGGGTTGAACCTGCGCGCGCTGCGCGACCTTGCGCATCGACGAGGTGGCGACCTCGTCGGGATGATCGAGCAGAAATGCAGCGCCCGCCTGGAATTGCGGGCTCAGTTCGGAAAATTGCGCCCGGATCCGGGACGCGAGTTCATCGAAATTGGCAGCCATCTGGGTGAGAACGGGAACCGGACGTCCATGGTATCACCGGCCCCGCGCGCACCGGTCAGCGCAGCACTTCGACGTGGTCGGCATCGACCTTCACACGGCCCGACCATTTGCGCTCGAACTCGCCGGTCACCTTCACTTCGTTCTTGTCGCTGACGGGCTGGCCGGCGGCCCACAGCTTGTGATCGATCTCGACGCGGATCGTGCCCGTCGTGTCGGCGAACTCGTAATCCTCGCCGCCGACGTGCTTGACGATGCGCCCCTGCAACTGCACGTGCTGATCGTCCTTGCCGTTCGCGAGGAGCTCCTTCACGGTGGTCGTCGTCAGCGCGGACGGCCCGGTGTATTGCGCATAGACGGCAGCCGGCAGCACCGCCAGCGCGACCGCCAGGATTCTGGTCAGGTGTTTCATGATTGCGATCCTCTTGCTTGATGGGACGCCGCGCCCCGTTGAACGCGACGGCCCAAGATTACGGACCGTAAGATTAAGCGAGCCTGAAGGGCGTGCCGACGCGACACGGCGCCGCATAGGACGCGTACGAAAGCGCGGCCGCCACCGCCGTTTAAGCTCGGCCTAAGACACCTGCGCTTATCATGGAAACCCCGGGCGCCCGTGCCCGCCAACAGAACACGAATCCATGCGCGTACTGCTCGTCGAGGACGATCCGCTGATCGGCAGCGGGCTCGAACAGGGCCTCAAACAGGAAGGCTTCGCGGTCGACTGGGTCAAGGACGGCGACGCCGCGTCGCTCGCGCTGCGCTCGACTGCCTATGGCCTCCTGCTGCTCGATCTCGGGCTGCCGAACCGCGACGGCCTGTCGGTGCTCGCATCGCTGCGCCGCCGCGACGAAACCCTGCCCGCGATCATCATCACCGCGCGCGACGGCGTGCCCGACCGCATCGCCGGCCTCGACAGCGGCGCCGACGACTACCTCGTCAAGCCGTTCGTGCTCGAGGAACTGCTCGCCCGCATCCGCGCGGTCAACCGCCGCCATGCGGGCCGCGCGCAAACGACGCTCGCGATCGGCCCGCTGCGGCTCGATCCGGTCAAGCACCTGGTCTGGCTCAACGACGACGAAGTCACGCTGTCGCCGAAGGAATTCGTGCTGCTGCACGAGCTGATGCGCGACCCCGGCGCGGTGATCTCGCGCGAACAGTTCGAGGAACGGCTGTACAGCTGGGGCGAGGAAATCGAGAGCAACGCGGTGCAGGTGCACATCCACAACCTGCGCAAGAAACTCGGCCACGACATGATCCGCACGGTGCGCGGCGTCGGCTACCGGATCGGTGACGGCGCATGACGCGCGTGCGACTCGCGATCGAGCGCTGGCGCAGCGCGTCGCTGCGGCGGCGCCTGTTGATGTGGCTGCTGCCCGCCGCATGCGTGATCGGACTGGTCGCGAGCGCGGGCACCTACTGGGGGGCGCTGCGCGAGCTCGACGATCTCCTCGACGACCAGATGCGCAGCATGTCGAAGCAGATCGTCGTCGGCCCGAACGGCGAGCTGTCGTTTCGCGACCATGGCGACGGCAAGCACGACTTCGAGGCCAGCGATCCCGACGCCGTGCTGCTGCAGGTCTGGCGCAACGGCACACTGGTCTACTCGACCGATCGCGAGTCCGCGCTGCCGCCGCCCGCGCAGACGGGCGTCGGCAGCGTCGACGTCGGCGGCCAGCCGTGGCGCACCTATGTGACCGAACGCGGCGGCACGACGATCCGGCTCGCGCAGGCGCGCCATGCGCGCTGGGAAGCGATCGCGGGCATCGCGGTGCACCTGCTGTGGCCGGTGTTCTCGATGCTGCCGGTGCTCGCGATCGGGCTGTGGTTCGGCATCGGCGCGGGGCTGCGGCCGCTGCGCACGATCGCATCGGGCCTGAAACGCAGGAATGCGAACAATCTCGAACCGGTCGACGTCGCGTCGATGCCGAACGAGGTCCGGCCGCTCGCCGAAGCGATCAACGACCTGCTCGCGCGGCTCGACCGCTCGTTCACGCTGCAGCGCCACTTCATCGCCGATGCCGCGCATGAGCTGCGCACGCCGATCATGGGGCTGTCGATCCAGTCGCAATTGCTGCGGCGCGCGGCGAGCGCCGACGAACGCGAGCAGATTCTCGCGCAGATCCACGCGGGCACGACACGCCTCGGCCACCTCGCAGAGCAATTGCTGACGCTCGCGCGCCTCGAACCCGATGCGCAGGCGGGCGCGTCGGCCTCCACGCCCGTCGATCTCGCCGCGCTGTGCCGCTCGGTGGTCGCCGACCGCACGCGCGTCGCCGATGCGCACCGGATCGACCTCGGCGCGATCGTGTCGTCGCCGGTGATGGCTGCCGGCAATATCGATACGTTGCGCGTACTGCTGAACAACCTCGTCGACAACGCGATCCGCTACGCGGGCAACGGCGCGCGCGTCGACGTATCCGCGCGCCTCGATGGCGCCACACCGGTGCTCGAAGTCGCCGACGACGGCCCCGGCATCCCGGAAGCCGAGCGCACGGAAGTGTGGGAGCGCTTCTATCGCGGCGAAGGCGCGCAGGCCGCCACGGCGTCAGGCAGCGGACTCGGGCTGTCGATCGTCAAGCGGATCGCCGAACAGCATCGCGCGACGGTCGCGCTCAGCACGACGCAAGGCGGGCGCGGGCTGACCGTGACGGTGCGCTTTCCCGTGCCGGCCTGACGCACGCTCGATGCGCGGCTTGTCCACAGATTGTGTTGGCAAGCTTGTGGACAACCTGCCGCTAACGGCAGCAAGCCATTGATCCGAAAGAACTTGGCGATCGTGCGCAGCGAATGCGCCAGCCGGGGTGAGCCTGCGTCGCGAAGCGCTCGGCCTATCCGTCGTCCGCCGTCGCGAGTCCGCACTTGTTCCAGAAAGTCGCCGTGGCGGGTATTGGCACCGCCTGAGCCAATGCATGAGCCGGCGCGCCGCGTACGGGTGGCACGCTGTGCGGTGCGACCCGATCGCGACGCGGAGTTCTCCACAGAAAATGTTGGCAAGCTTGTGGATATCCTGCGCACCACAACGCTAAGCCCTTGATCCGACGGACTTTGGCACGCGTGATGCAGACGCGGCGCGCAACGGGCCGTCACATGCGCCGGTTCGCCGCACATCGCATCACGATGCCACGTCGGCGCCCCGGCGACGCACGACGCACGACGCGTGTCGTCCATCACTTACCCACAGATTTTGTTGGCAAGCATGTGGATAGCCTGCGCATATCGCGATCAAGCGCTTGATCCGAAACGCTTTGTCCGCATCGCTTCGAATGCGGCACGCGGCGGGCGATGGGGCCACCGGCGACCTGCAAAGCACTGCTCGCGCATCGTCACGTGATGCGCATCGCCGCCTGTCGCGCGCGCCACGCCGCTTGTCCACAGATTTTGTTGGCAAGCATGTGGATAGCCTGCGCATACCGCAATCAAGCGCTTGATCCGAAAGACTTTGTCCTTGCAGCTTCGAACCGTGCAGGCAGGCCCGCACAACGCCTGCCGCATGCGATCGCGGCGGTCGCCGCGCGATGAGCGCGAGCGGTGGCGCGCTTGTCCACAATTTTTGTTGGCAAGGATGTGGATATCCTGAGCATGCGTGACCTAAGTCGTTGATCGCACAACATTTCGACATGCCGGTCACGACTGCGGCACGGCGTGCGTCCTCGCTTCATCGATCCATGGATCACGCACGCCGCGCCGCCCGCTCAAGCGAGCGTCGCGACCGCGATGCGTGCGGCGGCCGCGATCACGTCGTCCTTCGGCTTCGCATCGGCACGCGCCTGCGTGTAGTACACGGCAAGCACGATAGGCGCGCGCGACGGCAGCCAGATCACGCCCGCATCGTTCGTCGTCCCGTAGTCGCCGGTGCCGGTCTTGTCGGCCACCTGCGACCCGGCCGGCACGCCCGCGCGAATCCGCTTGTCGCCAACCTTGTTGCCGCGCAGCCATGCAACGAGCTGCGCACGCTGCGCGGGCGGCAGCGCGTCGCCGAGCGTGAGCACGCGCAGACTCGCGGCCATCGCGGCCGGCGTCGTCGTGTCGCGCGGGTCGCCCGGCAACGCCGTGTTCAGTTCGGTCTCCCAGCGATCGAGCCGGAACGCGTCGTCGCCGATCGAGCGCGCATACGCGGTCACCGCCGACGGTCCGCCGATCAGCTTCATCGCGAGATTCGCGGCCGAGTTGTCGCTGTACTGGATCGTCGCCTCGCACAACTCGGCGACGGTCATCCCCGTACCGACGTGCTTGCCCGACACCGGCGAGTAGTTCACGAGATCGGACGGCCCGTAGGTCACGCGCTGCTGCAGCAACCCCGGCTGCTCGACGCTGCGCGCGAGCACCGCCGCGCCCAGCATCGCCTTGAAGGTGCTGCAGAACGGGAAGCGCTCGTCCGCGCGATGCTGCGCGCGCCGGCCGCTCGCGGTGTCGATCGCGCACACGCCGAGACGGCCGCCGGCCGCGTGCTCGAGCGCGGCAAACGACGTCGCGGACGAAACGTCCTGCCCCGCGGCCGGCGACGACGCGCATGCGGTGACGGTCAGGACGAGCGGCGCCGTCGCGGCGGCCAGCAACAGGGTTCGACGTTGCGATGAGTAGGTCATGTCAGGTCTCTCGTGGTGGAATGGATGCAAAACGGCCGGCCGGCGAGACAGCACTATCGTGACTTTACGGTTGCCTGACAAGCAACGATAATTGAGCGCTGCCACAAGAAATTCTTATGACGAAGCTCCGCCCTCACCTTCCGCTGAATGCATTGCGCGCGTTCGAATCGTCGGCGCGCCACCTGAATTTCACGCGCGCCGGCCTCGAGCTGAGCGTGACGCAGGCGGCCGTGAGCCAGCAGGTGCGCTCGCTGGAGGAACGGCTCGGCTGCGCGCTGTTCACCCGGCTGCCGCGCGGCCTCGGGCTCACCGACGAAGGACGCGCGCTGCTGCCGGTGCTCAGCGACGCATTCAGCCGGATCGAAACGGTGCTCAAGCAGTTCGACGGCGGGCGCTTCCACGAGGTCCTGACGCTCGGCGCGGTCGGCACCTTTGCCATAGGCTGGCTAATGCCACGGTTGAAGCGCTTCGGCGACACGCACCCGTTCGTCGAGCTGCGGCTGCGGACCAACAACAACGTCGTCGACCTCGCGGCCGAGGGCCTCGATTTCGCGATCCGCTTCGGTGAAGGGAACTGGCCGGCGACGCGCAACGAGCGGCTGCTCGACGCGCCGCTCACCGCGCTGTGCGCGCCGGAGATCGCGCGGCGCCTCGCGGCGCCGGCCGATCTCGCGAACGAAACGCTGCTGCGCTCGTACCGCACCGACGAATGGCTCGGCTGGTTCGACGCCGCGCAACTCGAACCGTGGTCGGTCAACGGGCCGGTGTTCGATTCGTCGCGGCTGATGGTCGAGGCGGCGATGCAAGGCGCGGGCATCGCGCTCGCGCCGGCCTGCATGTTCGCGCGCGAACTGCAGCTTGGCCTGCTCGCGCGGCCGCTCGATATCGACGTGCGCGCGGGCGGCTACTGGCTCACGTCGCTGAAGTCGAAGCCGCTCACGCCGGCGATGACGCTGTTTCGCGACTGGATCGTTGCGGAAGCGGCCGGCGCGGCACCGGTCGAATGACGGGCCCGGCTTGTCCACAGATTTTGTTGGCAAGGATGTGGATATCCTGGGTACCCGGGACCTAACTCGTTGATCGCGCACGATTTACGGCGACGATGCACACATCGGGCAGCCCGTGCGCACGGGGTTCGACGCAGCGGCCGCCGCCCACGGGATCGTCAACCATCAGGAAGCAATCAGGTGAGACTTATCCACAGATTTTGTTGGCAAGCCTGTGGATATTCCACTGATGTGACACGTAACATCCTGATACAAAAGGGGATTCAGTAGATCGTGCCCGGCAGGTCAACGACGCGGCATCGTTGGCGACCTCGCAGCGTGCGCTGCGCGTCCGAATCGGGGCCGGCCGGTTCTCCACAGATTGTGTTGGCAAGCTTGTGGATATCCTGCGCACCAGCCGGCTAACTCATTGAGCGCACGGGGTTTTGTGCGGGCCGCGCAGGATTGGGCAGCCCCGGCGCGGGCCGTGCGGCCGGCGCCGGGGCTGCCGGTTCGTCAATGCCGGTCGAGCCCCCTGCGCAATTCGCTCGCCTTGTCGCGCAGCGCCTCATAGCCCGAGCGCGCATGTTCGGGCAGGTCGGGATCGCCGATCAGCGCGCCGAGCGTTTCGATCAGGCTGAACAGGATGCCCTTCGCCGCCCCCGCCGCGATGCTCTGCGACTCGATCGACTTGTGCAGGTGGTCGACCGCCGCTTCCAGATTCTCGAGCTTCTGCTCGCCATCGTCGGGCCGATTGTCGGTCGTCATCGTAGTTGCCTCCCGTATCGTTCAAGGGTCATGTCACGATTCTATGCCGCTGCGCGCGAACGTGGCGCGACATCGCGCAACGTCCGCGCCCGCCTGCGCTACAGCAGCGCGACCACCTTCACACGCCCAGGCTGCGCCGCCGCCGCGACCACCTGGCCGTCGACACGACGGAAGGTCAGCGAGACGGTTTCGTCGCCGACGCGCAGATCGTCGATGCGCAGCCAGTCGACGCCTTCGGGCAGCATCGGGCGCTCGACCCGCACCTCGTGGCGCGCCGCGTCGACGCTCACGCCCAGACACGCCTGCAGCATCATGAACGGCGCACCGGCCGCCCACGCCTGCGGCAGGCACGCGACCGGATAGGCCGTCGGCGGTTCGCCGCGCCGGCGCGGGAACCCGCAGAACAGCTCCGGCAGCCGCATCTCGAAGCTGACCGCCGCCTCGAACAACGCGCGCAGCAGGTTCACCGCGGCCGTCTTGTCGCCGTAGCGCGCGAGCCCGCGCGCGATCAGCGCATTGTCGTGCGGCCACACCGAACCGTTGTGATAGGCCATCGGGTTGAAGCGCGGCTGGCCGGCCGCGAGCGTGCGGATGCCCCAGCCCGTCTGGAACAGCGTCGAGCCGAGCACGCTCGCGACCGACGCGCCGCGCTGCGCGTCGGGCAGCCCGAACGCGAGCAGATGGCCCGCGTTCGACGCCAACACGCGGCACAGATCGCCGTGACCGTCGAGCGCGATCCCGTAGAACTGGCCGTCCGGCATCCAGAACAACGCGTCGACCTGATCGCGCAGCGCCTTCGCGCGCAGTGCATAGCGCGTCGCATCGGCCGCGTGGCCGCGCCGGCGCGAGCACATCGACATCGCCTCGAGCGCCGCGCACGCATACGCCTGCACTTCGACGAGCGCGATCGGGCCGTCCGGGAAGCGGCCGTCCGCGTGGAACACCGAGTCGTGACTGTCCTTCCAGCCCTGGTTCGCGAGGCCGCGCTCCGACGTGCGCTGGTAATCGAGCAACCCGTACGGATTGCGGTCGCACTTGTCGATCACCCATTGCGCGGCACGCTCGAGCGCGGGCCACAGCTCGTCGATCAGCGCATCGTCGCCGGTGTGTTCGACGTACGCGCCCGCGAGCACGATGAACAGCGGGGTCGTGTCGACGCCGCCGTAATACAGCGCGAACGGCACCTCGCCCGTCGCGGCCATCTCGCTGCGGCGGAACTCGTGCATGATCTTGCCGGGCTCGGCGTCGCGGAACGCGGAGGTCTCGCGCGCCTGATGCGCCGCGAGAAAGCGCAGCACGCCGCGTGCGAGCGACGGTTGCAGCCACAGCATCTGCAGCGACGTGATCACCGCGTCGCGGCCGAACGGGGTCGAGAACCACGGAATGCCCGCATACGGATACGGCCCGGTATCGAGCTGCGTCGTGAGCAGCCCGAGATCCGCGAGCGACCGGTCGAGCCACGCGTCGAACAGCGGATTGCCGGTGTGCACGCGCGCCATCGACTCGCGTCGCGAACGCATCTCGCGATGCACGCCGACGAGCGCGGTGCGCAGCGCGACACGCCCGCATCCCGGGTCCGCGCCGTGGTGCGCCGAATCGAGCGTCGCGTCGACGGTCAGGTAGATCGACACGCATGCCTGCGCGGCGATCGTCAGCGTGTAATCGGCACGATCGACCGACAGCGCGTCGGGCGCCGGCGAGAAATGCACGGTCACGTTGCGCTCGACTTTGTCGAGGCCGTCGTAGCGCAACCGCACCGCACCTGCGTCGACGCGCGGCGCGCCCACCGTGCCGCGCTTCGGGCGCAGCGTGCCGCGCACTTCGAACATGTCCTTGAAATCCGCCGCGAACGACAGCGACAGCGGCACTTCGGCCTCGCTCGCGCCGTAGTTCGTCAGCGTCAGCGCTTCGTACAGCACGTCGCCCGCGAGCACGCGCGTGCGTTCGATGTGGATCACGCCCTCGGGCGTCTCCTTGCCGCCGAGCGGCGGCAGCGGGCGGTTCGTCAGGTGCGCGGTAAACGATGCGTTGTCCGCGCTCGTCGCGCCCGACAGCAGCGACGGCGCGCGGCCGCCGAAGGTCAGACGCCATGTCGACAGCACGCGCATGTCGTCGACGAACAGGCCGTCGTCGTGCCCGCTGATGTCGCCGAGCGCGTCGCCGACCACGAACGCGTCGCCGGATTTCAGCACGTACTGGTTGTTGCGCGCGAGCGCCTGCGGATCGGCTTCGGGTGCGATGAATGCGGGGCCGGACGCTTGGGTCGGAGGAAGCGGCGCGACTTGCGGCGCCTGCGTCGTGGTGGCTTCGGCGTGA
This sequence comes from Burkholderia sp. Tr-862, assembly GCF_011753085.1. Lineage (NCBI taxonomy): Bacteria > Pseudomonadati > Pseudomonadota > Betaproteobacteria > Burkholderiales > Burkholderiaceae > Burkholderia > Burkholderia sp. Tr-862. The sequence continues at coordinate 8,844 of NZ_VWWG01000023.1, read as the reverse complement.
TTCGGCATCGATGCTCCTGTGTCGAGGCGCAACGCGCGGCGCGCGTCGCGTGTTTCGCACAGGATAGGCCAGAACGGGGGAAGCGCGCAGCGACGAACACGACGCGGACGCCATGCGACGTTGCCGTCGCCGCATGGCGTCGCGCACAGGCATGTCACGCGCCGGTCAGAACTTCCACAGGATGTTGCCGAGCACCGCGTTGTCGCGCACGCCGCTGCCGTACTGGCCGCTGAACGTGAGGCCGAGCGTCAGGCGCTTCGTGATGTTCGCGTCGATGCCGGCCTCGAGTACCGCGCTGTCGCGCGCAATCGGCACGCCCGACACCTGGAACGACGTGCCGCCGTTCGCGAACGTGAACGCCGACGACGGCCGCACGTTGCCGAACGCATGCCGCCAGCCGACCATTCCGCGCGCGGTGAACGTGCCGCTCGCGATCGAGCCGAGCTGCGACGCAGCGCGCAGGCCGAGCGTCGAGAACCCGATGTGGGTCGTCTGGCCGCCGGCCCGCAGCGCGGCCGGACCGCCGCTTTCGGTATAGCCGTCGGTATGCAGGTTCACGTAGGCCAGACCCGCGAACGGTTCGAGCGCGACCGGCCCGAGCGGCAGCGCGTAGCCGACTTCGCCGAACACCTGCGCCGAATGCGCGTTGTAGCCGGCCGAATCGTGGTCGGAGAAACCCGCGAAGCCCGGATAGCGGTCGGTGTTGATCCGGTACCACGTGTACGACGCGCCGCCGCGCACGCCGAGCGCGCCGTACTGCGCACCGCCGTACAGCGACAGGTAGTAGCTGTTGACCGACGCCGACGAACTGCGGTCGTTGTCGAGCGAGCTGTGCGTGACGCCCGCGGCCAGACCGGCACGCCACTTGTCGTTGAGCGCCATGTCGGCACCGGCGATGAAGCCCGTCATGCTGCGGTTGATCGTCGACGCGTTGCCGTCGCCCGCGAGCCGGCTGCGGCCGCCGAACGCCTGCCCCCAGACCACCGGCTGGTAAGGCGTGCCGCCGTAGCAGCCCTCGCGCGAGCCGATCCGGCGCTCCGGCGGCAGCGTCGGATCGGTCACGCCGGCCGTGTTGTCGCCGCACAGCGCGGCCCCGCCCGACGACAGCGCCGCGAGCGGCCCCGATCCGGGCGCGAGGCCCTGGCGCACGCGATCGGTCACGGCATCGCGCACATAACGGCTGTCGAGCAGCAGCATGCTCTTCATGCTCGCCTGCAGTTCGCCGTCGAGCATCCCGTAGGCCTGGCGCGCGGTGGCCGCATCGGTCGTCAGCACCTTGTCGTACAGCGTGTTGCCCGCGCCGAGTGCACCGATCGCGGTCGCGACCGCGCGCTGGTTCGGCGTCGTCGCGACGTCGGGCAGCGCCGTGCCATTCGTGACGAGCTTCAGGTACACGTGGTTCGGATCGTAGCTGAGCGTCGGCATCAGGAACGCGTAGTTCGAATTCACCTGGCTGAACGCGCCCTGCACGCCCGACGATGCGCTGAGGATCGTGTACGTCGTGCTCGGCTGGTAGCTGGCCTGGTTCGCGAGCACCTGCACGGTGCCGCCGTTCAGCGTCGCCGTGCCGCCCGCGGCAATGCTGCCGCTTTGCTGCGGCGTGACCGCGACCTGCAGCGTCGAGCCCGGCTGGAACGTGACGTTGCCGGCGACGTTCAGCGCCGCGCCCGGTTGCGACGCGGCCGCGACCCCACCGCCCTGGACCACGACGCCGCCGACCGTGCCGGTGCCCGTCAGCGTCGCGCCGTTCTGCACGGTCACGGCCGACTGGCCGAGCGAACCGGCGACGGCGAGCGTACCCGCGGCGACGGTCGTCGGGCCGCTCAGCGTATTGGTGCCCGTCAGCGTCAGTGCTCCGCTGCCGGCCTGGGTCAGCGAACCGGTGCCGGACAGCACATTCGCGAGCGTCACACTGCCGGACTGGTTGACGATCAGTGCGCCGTTGTCGACGACATTGCCGACCACGCTCCCCGACGTGCCGCCGTTGCCGAGCTGCAGCGTGCCGCCCGACGCGATCGTCGTGCCGCCCGTGTACGTGTTGCTGCCGGTCAGCGTCTGGACGCCGGTGCCCGCGACCGTCACGCCGCCCGTGCCGCCGATGACGCCGCCGAAGGTGCCGCTCGCGGTCCCGCCCAGCGTCAGCGCATTCGCGCCGAGGCTCACATTGCTGCCGGTCGCCCCCGACAGCGTGCCGATCGTCTGCGTGCCCGAGGCGCCGCTCAGGTCGAGCGTCGCGCCCGCGACCGCGAGATTCATCGCGCCGGTCGATGCCAGGCTGCCGCCCGCGCCGACCGCCAGCGTGCCGGCGTTGATCGTGGTGCCGCCGGTATAGGTATTCGTCCCCGTCAGCGTGGTCGTCGCCGCGCCGTCCTTCACGAGCGCGCCGGACCCGGAGATCACACCGCTCAGCCCGAGTGCGTTGGTGCCGCCGAGCGTCAGCGTCGCGCCCGTGCCGAGATCGATCGCATTGGCGACCGACAGGTTCGCGTTCGTATCGAGCGTCGCCGCGCCGCCGACATTCAATGCGCCGGTGCCGAGCGCCACGTTGTTGCCGAGCACGAGGCCGCCGCTGTTCAGGTTCGTGCCGCCCGAATAGGTGCTCGCGCCGTTCAGCGTCTGCGTGCCGGTGCCGTCCAGCGTCAGGCTGCCGGTGCCGCCGATCGCGCCGCCGAAGGTGCCGCTTGCGGTCCCGCCCAGCGTCAGCGCGTTGCCACCCAGATCGATGCTCGTCCCCGCGACGCCGGACAGCGCGCCGAGCGACTGACCGCCCGACGCGGCGCTCAGGTCGAGCGTCGCGCCTGCGCCCGCGAGATTCATCGTGCCGGTCGATGCGAGGCTGCCGCCCGCGCCGACCGCCAGCGTGCCGGCGTTGATCGTCGTGCCGCCCGTGTAGGTATTCGTCCCCGTCAGCGTGGTCGTCGCCGCGCCGTCCTTCACGAGCGCGCCTGCGCCGGAGATCGCGCCGCCCAGCCCGAGCGCGTTGCTGCCGCCGAGCGTCAGCGTCGCGCCCGTGCCGAGATCGATCGCGTTGGCGACCGACAGGCTCGCATTCGTATCGAGCGTCGCCGCACCGCCGACGCTCAGCGCCCCGGTGCCCAGCGCCGCGTTGTTGCCGAGCACGAGGCTGCCGCTGTTCAGGTTCGTGCCGCCCGTATAGGTATTCGCGCCGTTCAGCGTCTGCGTGCCGGTGCCCGCCAGCGTCAGGCTGCCGGTGCCGCCGATCGTGCCGCCGAACGTACCGCTCGCGGTCCCGCCCAGCGTCAGCGCGTTTGCACCCAGGTTCACGCTCGTGCCGGCCACGCCCGACAGCGCGCCGATCGACTGTGCGCCGCCCGCGCCGATGTCGAACGCGGCGCCCGCATTCGCCAGGTTCACCGTACCCGTGGACGACAGGCTGCCGCCCGCGCCGATCGCCAGTGTGCCGGCGTTGATCGTCGTGCCGCCCGTGTAAGTGTTCGTGCCCGTCAGCGTCGTGGTCGCCGCGCCGTCCTTCACGAGCGCGCCGGCGCCGGAAATCGCGCCGCTCAAGCCGAGCGCGTTGCTGCCGCCGAGCGTCAGTGTCGCGCTGGTGCCGATATCGATCGCGTTGGCGACCGACAGGCTCGTGGTCGTATCGAGCGTCGCCGCGCCGCCGACGCTGAGCGCCCCCGTGCCCAGCGCCGCGCCATTGCCGAGCACGAGGCCGCCGGCGTTCAGCGTCGTGCCGCCCGTGTAACTGTTCGCGCCCGCCAGCGTCAGCGCCGCCGCACCGTTCTTCACGAGCCCGCCCGCGCCGGAGATCGCGCCGCCCAGCCCGAGATCGGTGCTGCCGCCGAGCGTGAGCGTCGTGCCGGTGGCGAGGTTGACGCCGTTCGCCAGCGACACGTTGGCGGTCGCATCGAGCGTCGACGAGCCGTTGACGTTGACCGTGCCGAATCCCAGTGCCGTGTTGCTGCCGACGACGACGTTGCCGCCGTTCAGGTTCGTGTCGCCCGTGTAGATGTTCGCGCCGGTCAGCGCCTGCGTGCCGGTGCCCGACAGCGTCAAGCCGCCCGTGCCGGCGATCGTGCCGGCGTAGGTCGTATTCGCGCTGCCGTTGAGCGTCAGCGAATTGCCGCCGAGCGTCACGTTCGTACCGGCCGCGCCGGCGAGCGAGCCGATCGTCTGCGCGCCCGTCGCGCCGGTCAGGTCGAACGTCGCACCCGCGCCGGTGAGGTTGACCGTGCCCGTGGACGAAAGGCTGCCGCCCGCACCGAGCGCCAGCGTGCCGCTGTTGATCGTCGTGTCGCCGGTGTACGTGTTCGCACCGGTCAGCGTCGCCGTCGCCGCGCCGTTCTTCACGAGTCCGCCGGTGCCGCTGATCGTGCCGGCCAGGCCGAGCGCGTTGCTGCCGCCCAGCGTCAGCGTCGCGCCCGTCGCGAGATTGACCGCGTTGCTGAGCGTCACGTTGGTGCTCGTGTCGAGTGTCGCCGACGCGTTGACGTTCAGCGCGCCGATGCCGAGCGCGCCGTTGTTGCCGACCACGAGGCCGCCGGCGTTCAGGTTCGTACCGCCCGTGTAGTTGTTCGCGCCCGATAGCGTCAGCGTGCCGCCGTCGTTCTTCGTCAGCGCGCCGGCGCCCGTCACCGTGCCCGACAGCGAGAGCCCCGTCGCGCCCTGCACCGTCAGCCCGCCCGCGCCGAGATCCACGTTGTTGCTGACGTTGAGCCCGGCGGCGCCTGCCTGCAGCGCACCGCCGGTGGCCGTGATCGTGCCCGTGCCGAGCGACGCGTTGTTGCCGATGATCGCGACGCCGCCCGCCAGCGTCGCGTCCTGCGCGGACGACGCGCCGTTGATCGTCCAGTTACCGCTCGTGACGTCGAGATGATTGAAGTTGACGTAGTTGTTGACCGCGATGGTGCCGTTGGCCGACGTGCCTTGCTGCAGCACCAGCGTGTTGTTGCCGCCGGCGCCGCCGTCGACGGTGCCGGTCGCCGCGACGCCGAGCGTGACCGGGCCGACCGTGATGTTGAACGCGCCGCCCGTGCCGCCCGCCGTGTTGACCGACGAGCCCGTCACGGCATTGAACGTGTTGGTGCTGTTCGCGCCCATCGACACGCTGCCGTTGATCGTGCCCGAATTGGTAAAGGTATTGCCCAGCCCGGGCGTGCCGTTCGATCCGAGCGACACGCGGCCGGTGATCGTCCCGCTGTTCGTCATGTTGACCGTGCCGCCGCCGTACGCGGCGACCACGGGCGCATCCGCGCCGACGAGCGTCGCGCCGACCAGCGGGGTCGAGCCCATCGTGCCGGTGTTGGTAATCGTCGACGTGCCGCCCGTGCCGTTCTGCACCGACAGCGCCATGCCCGTCACGCCGCTGATCGCGACACCGGTCGAGCCGTTCATCGTGCCGTTGTTGGTCACGGTCGTGGTGCTCGCCGCCGCATTGCCGACCACCGCGCCGCTCGACAGCACGCCCAGGCCCGTGCCGAGCGCGGACGGATCGATCGTGCCGTTGTTGGTCAGCGTGGTGTTGCTGCCGGTCAGCGACATCGCGTTGCCACCCACGCCGAGCAGCACGCCGACGCTCGCGCCGGGGTTCACCGTGACGTTCAGGTTGTTGGCGCTGTTCGAATAGCTTGGCGCCAGCGGATTCGCGACACCCGAACAGGTCACCGTCGTGCCCGCCGTCGAGCAGGTCGCATAGGCGGAAACGATGCCCGCACCCGACAAGGCCAGGAAAACGCCGGTCGGCAACAGGAACCTCGGAAACGACTCGCCGCTCTTCTTCGAATGCGCAATGTTCATGCTTCCCCTCGGCATCGGCATGACCGCTGAATCGGACCGGCGACGGCGGAACATCCGGGACGAAAGCGTCCCCGCCGGCAGTCGCGGAACGACGTCGGTTTATTCGTGGATGAACTGCTGGTTAATCGATTCTCGTTTGCGAAAGCAAAACTAGCCGAATGACATGACCCTGGCCCCTTGTTTTTACGCAGCGATTTTCTGGTTGATTTGATTACTGCCCTGCTTTTTGTCAGACAAGGCTATATCAAAAAAATAGGGTTTTCCAGTGGATGTTTTGCCATCTGAATCAAATCAACGAAATATGTACTTTTTACTGGTGTTGACGTACCGCCAGTAGAACTACTGAAGCATTCCGGTAATTCCGCGCGAGGCGTGGCAAGGCTTTCCGGGCGTTGCAGTCAGTGGAAACACCGATACTCTCTATCCGGAATTTGGAACGGAATTTGCGCGAGGGGATATATCCGCGCTCACGCCGATAGGCCGAAAAAATCGCCGAGCGCCTTGATCCGCCGAACCAAAAGCGGATTTTCAACATCCTGCAATCACTTTCGAATCCGGCGTTGCTTGAAGTCTGCGATGCGGATCGTCGTTAATGATCCGGTGACGGCGGTACCGATCCATCAATGGGATAGCGCACCGGATTCGGCGTGAATCCGCGTGACTCGGCGAGAAAAATCGGAAACGGAAAAGGACCGCGGCGCGGGAAAATCGAAACCCGGCACGCGGGCGGCAGACATCGCGCCGCGTCGCGTTACGAAAACAGGCTCATCAGATAAAGCATCGGCCGGAACGACACGGGCCGCGCATCGGGATTGAGCCACAGACGCAGCCCATAGATCGCATACGCCGGCACTTCCCGCCAGCTCGAATAGATATCGCGCAACTGGAAGTGGTGCGGATACGCGGCGGAGATGTTCGCGCCGGCGATGCCGGCCCGCTCGAACGCGAGGCGCGCCCGCGCGAGGTGGTAATACTGACTGATGATCAGCACGCGCGACATCCGGTGCGCCTGCATGTACGCGCGGGTGTGCTGCGCGGTTGCGAGCGTGTTGTCGCCCTGATCGTCGACGGCGATCCGGTCGGCCGGCACGCCGTGCGCAACCAGATAGTCGCGCATCGCGGTCGCCTCGTTCAGCCCCGGGCCGTCGATCGCGCCGCTGACCAGGAACGCCGGACACTGCCCTTCGCGATAGCAGCGCACGCCGACGTCGAGCCGCGCGGCGAGCACGGGTTTCGGCGCGCCGCGGTCATCCAGCGCATTGCCGAAGATCACCGCGACTTCGGCCGGCTCGCTCGACATCCGCATCCCCGCGCCGACGAGCACGACTGCCGCGACGATCCACAGGCACGCGAACGCTGCCAGCACACGGCCGATCCGGGCCACGCTGCCCCGCTTGAAACGCTGCTTCAATGGTGTCGGACTCCTGGAGAAGTGCGCCGCCGGCTTGGGCGGCACGCGGCCCGGCATACTGCCACGCCGCCCTCGCGCATGTCCAGATCACGCGGCCGGCATGACGTGCGAACGTGTCCGGAGGAGCCGGACGACGTTCGGCATGCTGGCGCTTCGGGGTTCGAAAGACTTTCAGGAAACGTCAACGAGCCTGCCCGGCCGGCGTCAATCCACCGGACACATCGCAAGCCGCCCCATCGCCTCACCGGCGCCACGCACGGCGCAGGTGGCCGGGTCGTCGGCGATCCGTGCGATCAGGCCGGTCTCGTCGCGCAGCAGGCGCTCGAGATTCGCGAGCAGCGCGCCGCCGCCCGTCAGCACCACGCCGCGATGCGCGATGTCGGTCACGAGTTCGGCCGGCGCGTTTTCCAGCACCGACTTCACCGCGCCGATCACCTGCTTGAGCGGCGCGGCCAGCGCATCCGCCACATCGTGGTTGGACAGCTCGATCGAGCGCGGCAGGCCGTCCTCGATGCCGCGCCCGATCGCGCGGGTCGACGTGCGCGGCACGGCGCGGGTGGCCGAGCCGATCGTGTTCTTCACGCGCTCGGCGGTCTGCTCGCCGAGCAACACGCCGTACAGGTTGCGCACGTAGTTGATGATCGCCGCGTCGAACTGGTTGCCGCCGACGCGGATCGCCTCGCGGTAGACGATGCCGCCGAGCGCGATCACCGCGACTTCGGTCGTCCCGGCGCCGATGTCGACGACCATCGAGCCGACCGGCTCCGTCACCGGCAGGCCCGCGCCGAGCCCGGCCGCGAGCGCTTCCTCGATCAGTTCGACCTCCGACACACCGGCCGCGAACGCGGCCTCGCGGATCGCGCGGCGCTCGACCGCCGTCGCATCCGACGGCACGCACAGCGTGACCTCGACACGGCGGCTGAAGCGCGACCGCGTGCGCGACATGTCGATGAAGCGGCGGATCATCTGCACGGCGGCGTGCGCATCGGCGATCACGCCGTGCCGCATGGGCCGCACGGCCTCCAGATGCCCTGGCTCGCGGCCGAGCAGCGCCTTCGCGAGCTCGCCGACCGCTTCGAGGGTCGGCCGCGCGTCGGACGCCCCGCCCTTGCGAAAGCAGACGACCGACGGCTGGTTCAGCACCACGCCGCGCTCCTGCGTATAAATCCGCGTACTCGCCGTTCCAGGGTCGATCGCAACGGGTTGCGCAAACAACTTTCCGAACAGCGGTGTCGACATATCAAGCCTTTATTGAACAAACCAGCCGCATCCGCGCGGCGCGCCTTTACCGCCCCATCACGGACTTAGCGGCAAATCGTTCCGATACTTTAGACACTTCGGATGATTTTTTCGCGACGAAATTGCCGAAAACGCGTTTCGGCAGGCCTGCGCCTACGCATCGGCGGCTCGCGTTGCGCTTGTGAAACACGGTAATCTCTCGGTCTTGCCTGCTCCCGGCAGGCGTCTCACGCCCGATCACGCCAGGTATTCCACCATGACAGCGACCGCTACTCTCCGCTGGCTCGGGGTGCGCCAGATCGGCGCAACGCTCGTTGCGCTCTGGTGCAGCACCGTTGCCGCGCAGGCCTTGCCGGCCGCCGACACCGCCACCCGCACCGCGCCGGTGGCCGCTGCCGCCGCACTGGCCGCCCTCGCCGCGCCGACCT
>NZ_VWWG01000249.1:0-6704 GCF_011753085.1 Burkholderia sp. Tr-862 | reverse complement strand
CCGGGCGGCGCGTCGGTCGCGCTGCGCAAGCTCGTCGAGGACGCGCGGCGCACGCATGCGGCGGCCGACCGGCGTCGCGACGCGCAAGCGCGTGCGTACCACTTCATGTCCGCGATCGCGGGCGACCTGCCTGGTTTCGAGGAAGCCGCGCGTGCGCTGTATGCGAACGACCTCGCGCGGCTGGCCGAACTGATTGCCGGCTGGCCGGACGACGTGCGCGAACATGCGCTCGCGCTGGCGCGCGGCGATCTGCCGCCGTCGATCGAAGACTGCTGACGGCGCGTCGATGCGATGACCGTATTCGACCTGAACCGGGGTGCGATCGCGCCGGTCGCTGACGAAGTCGACGTCGTCGGGCTGCGCGTGACCGGCACGATCCCGCCCGAACTCGACGGAACGCTGCTGCGCAACGGCCCGAATCCGCCGGGCGGCCGCTTCGACGGGAACGACGTACTGTCGTGGTGGCCGGAAGCGGCGATGCTGCATGCGATCGCATTCGAAAACGGCCGCGCGGCCGGCTACCGGAACCGCTGGGCGCGCACGCAGCGCTGGGCCGCCGTGCATGCACCCGCGCAGGCGCCGCACCTGCCCGACACCAATCCGAACGTGAACGTGCTGCAGCACGCGGGCGAATTGCTGGCGCTGGCCGAAGGCGGCGCGCCGGTCGCGATCACGGCCGCCCTCGACACGCTCGGCGCACCCGCGCGGCACGCGGCGCTCGGCGGCGCAATGACCGCGCATCCGAAGGTCGATCCAGTGACGGGCGAGCTGATCCTGTTTCGCGCGGACTGGCGCGAACCGTGGCTGCGCTATGGCGTCGCGGACGCGCACGGCGTGCAGCGCGTCGACCTCGCCGTCGACGTGCGCGCGCCGTCGATGATGCACGACCTCGCGATCACCGAAACCCGCAGCCTGCTGCTCGACCTGAATGTCGGCTACGACTTCGCGATGCTGAAGCAGGGGCACCGGATGCCGCTGCGCTGGCACGACGACCGCGATGCACGGATCGGCGTGATCCCGCGCCACGGCGGCGACGTGCGCTGGTTCGGCATCGAGCCGTGCTTCATCCAGCACGTCGTGAACGCGTACGACTGCGACGCGTCGTGCATTCTGCTCGATGTGGTTCGCTATCCATGGTTCCTGCGGCTCGACGCGCGCACCGGCCGCTTTGCCGACAACCCGGTCGGCGAGCTGTGGCGCTACGTGATCGATACCGCGAACGGGCTGGTCGACGAAGGGCCGCTTGCCGACGGCGGCATCGAGCTGCCGCGCATCAACGAAAGCAGGACGGGGCGCAGCTACCGCTATCTGTATGCGGTCGAGCAGCCGAACAACGCGGAAATGCGCGGCGTGATGCGCTTCGACCACGTGCGCGGCACGACGACGCGTTACGCGGTGCCGGCCGGCGACCAGAACGGCGAGCCGGTGTTCGTGCAGCGCCCGGGCGGTACCGACGAAGACGACGGCTGGCTGCTGGTGGTGGTCTACCGCGCGGCAACGGATACGAACGACGTCGTGATCCTCGATGCCCGCGCGATCGATGCGGCGCCGGTCGCGACGGTGCACCTGCCGCGTCGCGTGCCCGCCGGCTTCCACGGCGCATGGGTGCCGCGCGAGCGCCGGGTGTGAGCGGTCGCGCGCGTCACCGCGCGCGCAGCGCGTCGACGATGTTCAGCCGCGCGGCGCGCATGGCCGGCAGGAACCCGCCGACGAGGCCCATCACCAGCGAGAACAGCAGCGTCTTCACGACGATCGCGGGCGTCAGCACGAAACGGAACGACAGGTCGGAGAAGGTCTGGAAGTTGGTCGTCGAGAACGACGCGAATTCCATCAGCGACGCGCACGCGAGCCCCGCGACGCCGCCGACGAAGCCGAGCAGCAGCGCTTCCAGCAGGAACGCGGCGAGCACGTTCATGCGCTTGAAGCCGAGCGCGCGCAGCGTGCCGATCTCGGCGGTGCGGTTCGCGACCGATGCGTACATCGTGATCATCGCGCCGATCATCGCGGCGATCGAGAAGATCGTCGACAGCGTGATGCCGAGGATGTTGATGAACCTCGACAGCGCCTTCGACTGGTCGCCGTAGAAAATCTGTTCGCGCTTTGCTTCGTCGGTCAGCCGCGGGTCGACGTCGATATCGGCCTTGAAGCGCGCGAAGCCGTCGGCGCTCGGGATGCGCAGCACCATCGACGAGTAGCTCGTGCGGCGGAACGACTGCATCAGCTGGTCGACGTCGCCCCAGATCTCCGAGTCGAAGCCGCTGCCGCCGGCGTCGAACACGCCGACCACGGTCCAGTCGCGCTGCGCGAAATGCAGGCTGTCGCCGAGCTGCGTGCCGCTGAAGCCTTTCGCGATCGCGCTGCCGACGACGATCTCCGACGAACCCGGCGCGAACGTGCGGCCGGCCACGAGCTTAACGTGCGGCCGCAACGCGAGGCCGGCCGGCGACACGCCGCGGATCACGACGTTCGACGGCTTGCCGCTCGACGTCTTCACGAGCGAGATCAGCACGACAGCTTCCTTCGACACCCGCGGCCGGCCGTCGGGACCGAGCGCGACGGCCGGATGCATCTCGAGCGCGTTGGCCTGCTGGTGGTCGATCGAACTCTGGATCTCGGTTTCGGCGCCCTTGCGGATCACCACGGCGTTGTCGGGTTCGCCGGTCGACACGAGCGTTTTCGTGAGCCCGGCATCGAGCATCTGTACCGTCGCGAACACGAAGATCACGAGCGCCATCCCGCCTGCGGTGAGCGCGGTGGTGAGCCGCCGGGTCCACAGGTTGCGCGCGATGTAGGTCAACGGAATCGCCATGAGCGCGCCTAGCCGATCGCCCGCAGGCCTTCGACCACGCGCACGCGCGCGGCCTGCCACGCCGGCACGAGCGCGGCCGCGATGCCGACCGCGACCGAGCATGCGGCCTGCAGCGTCATCGTCTCGGCCGATACCTTGAACACCGGGAAGATGCCGCCCGCGGCCTGCTTGAAGAGGCTCGCGGCCGGCGGCGTCGCGAGTATCCCGAGCCCGCCGCCGGCCACCGCGATCACCACCGATTCGCCGAACACGATCAGCGCGAGAAAGCCGGGGCCGAAGCCGAGCGCCTTCAGCGTCGCGTATTCGGCGGTCCGTTCGCGCGCGCTCATCGCCATCGCGTTCGCCATCACGGCCATGATGATCAGGATCACCACGTACGACACGACGCGGATCGCCGCGATGATCTGGTTCGACATCGCGACGAAGCCGAGCTGGAACGCCTGCTCGGTCTCGGTCAGCGTTTCGGCGAGCGAGTTCTTGAATACCGCGTCGACGTTGCGCGCGATCGCGGCGCCGTCGTCCGGATTCGCGACGCCGAGCACGAACACGCCGACCTGGTCGGCCTGCTTCGGCGTGCGCTTGCGCACCGTCTCGTTCAGGTAGTCCCAGTGGAACACCAGCTGGCGCGTGATCGTCGAGTCGTCGCGGCCGTCGAGAATGCCGCGCACGACGAAGTCCCACGTACCCGGATAGATCGTGCCCTTCAGCGGGATCACGTCGCCAACCTTGAAGCCGAACTGCGTCGCGAGCTGGCGCCCGACCAGGCAGCCGCGGCGGTCGCGGTTGTAGTCGGCGCGCTGTTGCGCGGGCAGGAGGAATTCCGGGTACAGGTCGAGATAGTTTTCCGATACCGCGAAGCTCGCGAAGAAGTTCTTCGGGTCGCGGTACACGCCGCCGAACCAGTTCGAGCGGACCACGGCCGTCACGCCGTCGACGCCGCGGATCCGGTTCTCGTAGCTGACCGGCAGCGGGAACACGAGCGAGATCGCGTTGCGCGTGACGAGCCGGCCGCTCGACGCGGCGGCCGCGCCCGCGTACCACGCGTCGACCACGGTATGCAGCAGCCCGAACGCCAGCACCGCGATGGTCAGCCCGAGCACGGTCAACAGCGTGCGCAGCCGGTGCCGCAGCGCATTGCGCGCGATCAGCTTCAGCACGTACATCGCGCGCGCTCCCGTCGGTCAGACGGCGTGCCCATCGATCAGCTCCCCTTTTTCCAGATGCACGAGCGACTGTGCGGCGCCGGCCGCGTGCGCATCGTGAGTCACCATGATGATCGTCTTGCCGAGCTCGGCGTTCATCCGCTGCAGCATCGAGAGCACGTCGCTGGCCGACGCGCGGTCGAGGTCGCCGGTCGGCTCGTCGGCGACGATCAGCACCGGATCGGTGATCAGCGCGCGCGCGATCGCGACGCGCTGCTGCTGGCCGCCTGACAGCTCGGACGGGTAATGACTGGTCCGGTCGCCGAGGTTCACCATGTCGAGCACCAGCTCGACGCGCTCGCGCCGTTCGCGGCGCGACAGGTGCGTGAGCATCAGCGGCAGCTCGACGTTCTCGAATGCGGTGAGCACGGGCATCAGGTTGTAGAACTGGAAGATGAAGCCGACGTTCGCCGCGCGCCATTCGGCCAACTGCGCCTCCTCGAGCCGCGAGATGTCGAGGCCGCCCACGCGCAGCTCGCCGCTGTCGGGCCGGTCGATGCCGGCGACGAGATTGAGCAGCGTGCTCTTGCCGGAACCCGACGGCCCCATCAGCGCGACGAAGTCGCCTTCGCCGATGTCGAGCGTGATGTCGGTCAGCACCGGCACGACCTGGTTGCCGCGCCGGTACGACTTCGCGACGTGGCTGATCTCGACGAGGGGAGGCGAGGCGTCGTTCACGCGCGCCACGCTACTTCTTCGCGACGGTCACTTTCGCGCCGTCCTTCAGCTTCGCGTCCGGCGCGAGCACGACCGTGTCGCCGGGCTTCACGCCGCGGATCGCGACGAGTTCGCCGATCCGCGTGCCGGTCGTCACCGCCGTTGCATGCACGGTGTCGTCCTTCACGACGAACACGACCGGCCGGCCGTCGCGCTCGACCACGGCGCTCACCTGCACGGCCGTCACCGGCTGCCGGTCCTGCGCCGACGCGGGCTTCGACAGGAACGCGATCTTCGCGCTCATGTCGGGCAGCACCCGCTCGTCGCGGTCGACGAAGCGCACCTTCACGAGCACCGTCGCCTTCGAGCGGTCGACGGTCGGCACGATGCGCGACACGCGGCCCGCGAAGCGCATGTCGGGCAGCGCGTCGAGCTGGATCTCGCACGGCTGCTCCGCGCGGATCTTCGCGATGTTCGATTCCGCGACGTCGGCCTCGACCTCGAGCGTGTCCATGTCGGCGATCGTCACGACGGCGCCCTTGCTGTCCGACGCCGACGAGAACGGCGTGATGTTGTCGCCGACGTTCGCGTGCTTCGCGAGCACGATTCCGTCGAACGGCGCGCGGATCACCGTCTGGTCGACCGCGACCTGCGCGGCCTGCGCGTTCGCTTCGGCGGACGCGATCGCGGCCTGGTCGCTGCCGAGCGTCGCGCGCGCCTTGTTCGCGCGGGCCGTGTCGGTGTCGAGCTGGGCAGCCGGCACCGCGCCCTTCGGGGCGAGCACGGCGCTGCGGCGCAGCGCGATCTGCGCGTCCTTCAGTTCCGCCTGCGCGACGCCGAGGTTCGCGCGGGAGACCAGCACCTGCGCGCGCGCCTGCGCCAGCGAGGCTTCCACGTCGCGGCTTTCGAGCCGCGCGATGATCTCGCCTTTCTTCACGCGCGTGCCTTCGAGCACGCCGAGCCATTCGACGCGCCCCTGGCCCTTCGACGCGACCGCGGCCTTGCGCTGCGGCACGACGTAGCCGGTCGCATTGAGCTGGGTGTCGTTCTGGTACGGGTAGGCGGACGTGACGGAGGTCGTGTCGACCGTCGGGCGGCCGGTGAGCGCGAGCGCGGCGACGATCGCGAGGATCACGAGCACGGCGGCGACCGCATAGCGGACCCACCGGCGCCGGCGGGGCGCGGGCGCGATCGGACGCCGGTCGATTTTCAGTTTGTCCAGATTGTGGTCGGGCAATTTGGGCGCCTCGCGACGGCGGCGGTAGCGTGACCGGCCGCGCTCCGGTTGGGACGGAAGGACGCCAGTATAGCGTCGCCGCGACGGGCGCGAGAGCCGGTTTGTCGGACGATTGACGCCGGTCGCGGCGGCGCGTCGGGCGGGCCGCAAGCCCGTACGTCGGGGGAAACCCGAGGGTTGGGTGCAGCGTGTCAACTCGCGGTGCGGGCGGTGCGTTATGGACCGAGTGCGTCAGTATTTGCCGCGGCGAAGAGGCGAAAGCCGACCCGCCCGGCGGCGACCGTCAACCCGGCGCGACTGATGTCCCGATGCGGATGCCTCGCATCTCTTACCGGTACGTTTGACTTTTTCTCCGCTAAAGGAAGAACAATGAAGAAGACGCTCGCTTCGATCATGACCGCAGCACTCGCTCTCGCATCGGTTTCGGCATTCGCACAGGCTTCGCAGCCGGTAGACGGCGGCGCGATGGCTCCCGCCTCGGCACCGATGAAGAAGGATCACACCAAGCCGAAGCACGCACTGAAGCAGCACGGTTCGGCAAAGGGCAAGGCGAAGGCCGCAGCCGCTTCGGCAGCCGGCACGAACGACGCAGGCGCAGCAAACTAAGCGCGCTTCGTCGGGGCCGGCCTTGCCGGCCGCCCGTCGAGAAACCCCGCACGCTCCGGCCTGCGGGGTTTTTTTTCAGCCGTTCGTCGTGTCCGCTGCGTCCGGTGCGCCGGGCGGGAGCGCGCGCATCGCGTCGACCACCGCGCGCATGCGCCGCCAGTGCGACCCTTCCCAGAACACGCGCCGGCAGACC